>JALNZF010000014.1 GCA_023229435.1 Nitrospirota bacterium | reverse complement strand
CCTCCCTGCTCATGGTGATCATGTCCTTTTCTGCCACAATGCCCTCCTATTAACGTTAGGCATTGTAACTGGAAATAGGACATTTCTATTTTGGCGAATTAGGACATTATCATTTTGGGATTACATATGAAGCGAAGGGGAGATGTAATGCTTCAGTTACGGGTAATCCACAACCATCTTGTCATCCCCGAATGGTTCTGTCGGGGATCTGGTTTTATTGCCGGATTGAGAACCATATTCCCGATAGGAGCGTTCGGGAATGACAGTTTTTAAAGATAATGAAGCAAAGATAACTTGGATGATTATCCTGTAACGTAGATTCACGGGGCGATGGTTGTCATCATGAAGAGATCCGTTTTGCGAGGTTTGAATGGTTGTATGGAGCGGCTTGTTGTTATCGGCGTGTTCTCTGTCTCATTGCTTCATACAGGACTACTGCGGAGGAGGTTGCAACATTCAATGAGTCGATTGTTTCCGCCATGGGAATACGAACGCGGAGGTCGACTTCTTCCATGATATCCTGTGGCAGTCCGGCGCCCTCCTGTCCCAAAATAACCACGGTCGGTTTTTTGAGGTCGATATCAAAGTGGGCCTTTTCACCGGTCACGACGGTCGCAACAGTCTGAAAGCCTTTTTGCCTGGTGAGCTTCATGAATGCTCTGCTGTCCCCGATGCGCACCACGGGAAGCCGGAGGATGCTGCCCATTGATGCTCTGACGGCCTTGGCGCTGTAGGGATCAACGGTATTTGGCGTGAGCGCTATGCCGGCCGCGCCCACCGCCTCGACTGTTCTGATGATGGTGCCCAGGTTGCCGGGGTCCTGGAGCTGGTGGCAGATGACTATGAGCTTTGAACCATGAGCTAAGAGCTCGTCTTGGCTATGCTCCTTCATCGCAACAACCGCCATCACCGGCTGAGGAGTCTTACTCTCCGATAGTGAATCCATCAGTTTTTCCGAGATCCAGAGGATATCGATTGATCTGGTTTCCGCCAGCTTGATCACACCCTTGCCGTGATGTTGAACGAGAGATGGTGAGGCTGCGACCAGGTTTACATCGGCCTTGTCCCTGAGCGCCTCCTCGACCATTTTAACGCCTTCGATCAAGAAGGCCCGTTCTTTTTTTCGATGTTTGGGGTCGGACAGGGCGCGCAGGTGTTTTATAAAGCTGTTGTCTTTGCTCGTGATCGGGTTATGAGGGCTGGATTGCTGCATGCAAGGGAGTATACCATAAACAGGATAGAGTGCGAACGGGAAATTCTCATGCCGGTTGAAGTGATGATTTCATGGGGATTAATAAATTAGTGCAACTGCCGGTAAAAAAAGAAAACAATATACTTGACAATATTAGTCAAGTTTGTTATGTTTTCAGTGAGAAGTAGTGAGGACGGAATCAGTCCTGTATGGAGAGGGCCTGGGCCTTCAGGGCAGGTATACAGTATGAAGCTATCGACAAAAGGTAAATATGGCGTTCGGGCCGTGTTTGAGATTGCACGGAACTACGGCAAGGGGCCTATTTCGATCAAGGAGATCGCGGAGCGGCAGGGGATTTCTTTCTCCTATCTTGAGCAGATCCTGCACAAACTCGGCAAGGCCGGATTGATCGAAAGCGTACGCGGTCCCGCAGGAGGATATTTACTCGCGCGGAAGCCGTCGGAACTGACGATAGGCGATATTGTGCGTGTCCTGGAAGGACCGATAGCGTTGTCCCATTGTCTGGAGCCCGGCGAGTCATCTGATTGCTATCAGGCCGACGATTGCGTGGCAAGGATGGTCTGGGTAAAAGTCGGCGCAAAAATTGAGGAGGCGCTCGACGGCATCAGCTTTGATGATCTCTTGCAGCAGCATCAAAAAGATCCGCTTCTCCTGAAGCCGAGGAAAAAAGCGGTGTTGGCGGGAAAGGGGGCATGTTGATATGAGAAACGTTTATCTAGACCACGCGGCCACAACGCCGGTTCATCCGAAAGTCCTGGAGGCCATGCTCCCCTATTTTTCGGTAAAGTTCGGCAATCCATCCAATTTGCATGATGTCGGGCGGGAGGCAAAGAATGCCGTCGAAGAGGCGAGGGCCAAAACGGGAACGCTCATCGGGGCCAGGGCCGATGAAATATTCTTTACCGCCAGCGGCGCCGAGTCGAACAATTTTGCGATCAAAGGTCTGGCCCAGGCAAACAGCCAGAAGGGCAAACATATTATCGTATCGCAAATAGAACATTTTTCCATCCTTCATCCGGTGAAGACGCTCGAGAAATCCGGCTTCACGGTCACCTATCTGCCGACGGACAAACAGGGGATCGTAAGCCCCGATGATGTCGCCAAGGCGATCACCAAGGAGACCATTCTCGTATCGATCATGCACGCGAACAACGAAATCGGAACCATAGAACCGATCGAAGAGATAGGCAGGATCACCCGGGAACGGGGCGTACTGCTCCATACCGACGCGGTCGCGACCACAGGATGGATCCCGGTGGAGGTCGGGACACTGGGCGTGGATGCTCTTTCTTTCTCAGGCCACCAGTTCTATGGCCCCAAGGGAGCGGCCGGGCTCTTTGTGCGCAAGGGAGTCAGGATCAAACCGCTGATCGAAGGGGGCATTCAGGAGGACGGGAGGCGTGCGGGCACCGAGAATGTGCCTGCCATCGTGGGTCTGGGCAAGGCTTCGGAACTTGCGGCAGCAGAGGTCGCCAACCGGATGAATTACCTTACCCCGCTCAGGGACCGGCTCCAGAAGGGCCTCAGTGAAAAGATCGAACACCTGGTGATCAACGGCCATCCCGTGAAAAGGCTGCCGAACAACCTGAATATTTCATTGTGGTATGTGGAAGGCGAGTCCATGCTCCTGTTCCTGAATATGCAGGGGATCTCGGTCTCGAGCGGATCGGCATGCACCTCGCGGTCGCTCAAGTCGTCCCATGTGCTCACCTGTATCGGCACGGACGCTGCTGTGGCGAACGGGACGCTGCTGATGTCGCTCGGGATGGGGAACACCACGGAAGATATCGATTATGTGATAGAGACCCTTCCTCCCATTGTACAGCGCCTGCGGGAGATGTCTCCGCTCTATGAGGATATGTTAAAAAAAGAAAAAGGAAAATGAGGAGGACACCATGGAACAGTACAGCTCAAAAGTGATGGAGCATTTCGCCCAGCCGCATAACGTGGGCGAGATCGAGAACGCGGACGGCGTCGGCACCGTGGGGAACCCGGTGTGCGGCGACGTGATGCGTCTTTACATCAAGGTGGAGAACAATATCATCACGGACGCCAAGTTCAAAACCTTCGGGTGCGGCGCGGCAATCGCCACCAGCAGCATGGTGACGGATCTGGTGAAGGGAAAGACCATCGACGAGGCGCTCAAAATATCCAATGCGGCCGTTGCCGAAGCGCTCGGCGGCCTGCCGAAGGTAAAGATGCACTGCTCGGTGCTGGCCGAGGAGGCGCTGAGGTCCGCGCTCGATGACTATTACAAGAAACAGGGCAAACCTTCGCCGGTGAAGATATCCGCTGACGCAGGACATGAACACGAGATGGAGTGATTCAATTGCGGAATGCGGAGTGCGGAGTGCGGAATGAAATACCAGAGTTAATCTGTGTGCATCCGAGTAAATCCGCGTCTGGCAGGATGTATCTATGGACGTAAAGGACATCAAACCCGATGAAATACTGGACTGTGTCGGCCTTTCCTGTCCCATGCCGATCCTCAAGACATCGGTCAGGATCAAAGAGATGAAGCAGGGCCAGGTTCTTGAAGTTCAGTCCGACGACGAGGGCATTGAAAAAGACATGCCTGTGTGGTGCCGGATGACGGGGAATGAGTATCTCGGCCTTGCCAGGGACGGAGAAGAATATCGTGTCTACGTGAGGAAGAAATAATCGGAAATCACGCTTTGACAAAGCGGTGATGATGGTTTATTATCAAAACGCTTGAATTATCCAGGACCTGCGACGGAAGGGGCTTTGATGCAGACCATAGCGACGTTAAAAGAAGGCGACTGGGTTGAGGACATCTACCTCGTTACCTCGAAACAGATCTCGACGGCAAAGAACGGCGTGATCTATCTGTCGCTGAAGCTGGCGGACAAGACCGGCGAGATCGATGGCAGGCTGTGGGACAATGCCGAAGAAATTTCCGGGAGGTTCGAGCGGGAGGATTTTGTCCGCGTCAAGGGGATGGCGTCGGTATATCAGGGCTCGATGCAGGTCAAGTTGAAGACGCTCGAAAAGGTTGATGACTCCAGGGTGGACGTCGCAAACTTTCTCGAAACGTCGCCGCGGAACATCGATGAAATGGTACAGGAGCTGCGGACCGTTGCAGCGGCCCTCTCCAACGGTTATCTCCGGCAACTCATGAATGCCTTTCTTGACGATCCTTCCTTTATGACACTGTTCAAAAGAACGCCTGCCGCAAAGACACTCCATCACAATTATATTGGTGGGTTGCTTGAGCACATCGTTGAGCTTGTTGCGCTTGCTCGCGATGTGGCAAAGCACTTTCCCTCAGTTGACCTGGACCTGCTGACCGTGGGCGCATTCCTGCACGACATCGGCAAGGTGAAAGAACTTGCGGTCAGAAAATCGATCGAGTATACGACCGAAGGGCGGCTCATCGGTCACATCTCTTTGGGGTACGAGATGATCGTTGAGAAGGTAAGCGCGATCCCGTCGTTCCCTGCCGAACTGACTCTGCTGCTGAAGCATATCATGCTCTCGCATCATGGAGAATACGAGTTTGGCTCTCCCAAGAGGCCCAAGATCCAGGAAGCGATCATCATCAATTACCTGGATGACCTCGAGGCCAAGATCAACAACTTCCAGGCAACGATCAAAAAAGAGAATGTGGCCGAGGGGGCATGGACAAACTATAGTAAAATGCATGACCGGTATCTTTACCGGCAGTCGAGCTATTCCACTCCGGCGGATGGGGCAGAAGACGTTGAAGAAAAGAGGCACAAGGGCAAAAAGGCGGTCTCCAGCGGGGGGTCGGATGTGTCCGGGAAATTGCCGCTGGATATATAACGACATTCTGCGTATGTCGAATTGGAAAGTGAAGAGTGTAAATTGGAAATTGTAAATTAATAGGAACTGGTCGTAGTCTTTTTATCAATCTCAAATTTCCAATTTTCAGTTTCCAATTTCCAATTCATTTGAGGTATTCCATGTTCGGTGTTCTCCGCAGTCTGCGTGATGGGCTGGCAAAGACCAGAAAGAACTTTGCGGATAAGGTCGGTTCTCTGATCCTCGGTGAGAAGATCGACGAAGCGTTCCTCGATGAACTTGAGGAGGCGCTTATCGCGTCGGATGTCGGCGTCGCAACTGCTTCGCTCGCGCTCAAGGACCTGAAGGAACGGTTCAAGCGCAATGAGCTGTCCTCTCCCGCGCAGGTGAAGGACAGGCTCAGGCAAATTCTGTTTGAGATCATTTCATCCCCGTCGCCGGTATTTTCCCTTACCGCGTCTCCGTCGGCGGTGCTCGTTGTTGGTGTGAACGGTACGGGCAAGACCACGACCATCGGCAAACTGGCGAGCCGGCTCCAGGCAGAGGGGAAGAAGGTTATGCTTGCAGCGGGAGATACCTTCCGCGCAGCGGCCTCGGAACAGCTTTCGATCTGGGGGGAGCGCGCGGGAATACCGGTGATCAAACATAAGGAAGGCGCCGATCCCAGTGCTGTGGTATTCGATGCCGTTTCGGCGGCAAAGGCCCGGGCCGTGGATGTGCTCATCGTGGATACGGCCGGCAGGCTGCACACGAAATCGAACCTTATGGAAGAGCTCAAAAAGGTGCGCCGCATTCTGTCACGCGAACTGCCGGGCGCACCGCATGAAACCCTGCTCGTCCTCGACGGGAATACGGGCCAGAACGCGCTGGTGCAGGCAAAGATGTTTCATGAGACAGTGGGCATCACCGGCATCGTGCTCACGAAGCTCGACGGCACAGCCAAGGGCGGTATCGTCTTCGCGATTTATAAGGAGCTTTCGATCCCGGTGAAGTTTGTGGGTATCGGTGAGGCAATTGAAGACCTGAGGAGCTTTGATCCGAGGGAGTTCGTGGATGCGCTTTTGTGAACAGGGAGCATAGAGCATAGAGTTTAACCCTTTGCGCTCTGCTCTATGCGGTTCAACGGAGAACCTATGGAACGCGTGCAGGTCGAGATATTCGGTCAGGTGTACAGCATCAAGGGCAAGGATGATCCCGCCTATATCCGCGAACTGGCTGCGTTCATTGATGCTAAGATGAAGGAAATACAGAAAGGCACCGGAACGGTCGATCCTCACCGGGTGGCAATCCTGATGGCGCTTACGATTACCGATGAACTTTACCGTTTGCGCGAGCGATATGGGATCCTGGAAAAAACATCTGAGAACGCCGCCGGTCGTCTGCTCGATATTACCGAAAACCTCTGAGAAACCGCTGCAAAACATTGTTTGTTCCGAGTGTCTGTTGCGAGAGAAATATTCAGTATCCTTACGTATCAGGTTGAAATACAATAAATTTAACCCTCCCCAATGACAGAGCGCCTTCTATTTTCCCCTTGCCATTTTCAGCTGGTTCTGGTATATACTAGTAGAAATAAAAAGTGTCCCCTGCTTTGCCCGTGATGATGTAACTTGTTCCTCGTGAAAAAAAAATTACGGGAGCCGTTCCTGAAAAGGGTGTGCATGCCCAGATAGGACTGGGAAGCCTGAACTTTTCTACACAGCGCCCACCTGGTTAATACCAGGAACCAAGTTTGTCCACACGGCAAAAGCGGGGGATTTCAAATAGTTCGATAAAAACGGTTTCATACTCATAACTAATGTGTAATCAGCGCTGATTCGAAAGGAGCGGAAAGTTCAGGCTCCGGCGCTTGTGATAGTGTTCAAGAAACAGCGGTTCACTGAGGCATTTGGACGACACGAACCTTCAAAAAAGAGTGTTTCTCAGTTCCGCGACCAGATTGATTTTTACCAGCACGGTAACATAACGAGACTATGGGGATTTTCATGCATACATATATCCACCGAGAGGAAACACCGGGGCCACACGTTCCGGAGATAGTGCGCGCCAAGACTGTTCACCAGATCTGTTTTGCGCAATCTCCTGGAAAATCAGCAGCTTTCCGGGTATCCTTTCAAACCCCCGGTCCTCTGTTATCCTGATCTGGTTCAATCCGGCCCCCTCACTATTACAGGTCCCGTCTGAGCCCTTCCGCAGTTAAGAACGTTGGGTCTTAAAAATCTCAATAAACATTCGCAGGCTGAGTCACTGTCTGTCGAGCCCTCTCTTCCGCCCCTGGCGTGGAGAATGCGTCCCCGTAACCTGTCGGAATTCGCGGGCCAGGAGCATATTCTGGGTACGGGTAAGCTCCTTCGCAGGGCCATCGAGACGGATCGGTTCATGTCGCTCATTCTGTATGGCCCGCCGGGCGTGGGTAAGACCGCGCTTGCGCACCTGATCGCGGAGCGAAGCAGCGCACACTTTGTCTCGCTCAATGCTGTTACCGCCGGAGTAGCCGATATCCGGAAGGTGACGCATGAGGCGATGCAGGAACGAGCGCACAGCGACGCAAGGACCCTCCTGTTTATCGATGAGATCCACCGCTTTACACGGGTACAGCAGGATGCGCTCCTGCCCGATGTAGAGCGGGGGAATATAACGCTTATCGGCGCCTCGACGCAGAATCCCTTCTTTGCCATTATTCCAGCGCTTTCCTCACGCTCGCAGATCGTTGAGTTCAAACCGCTCAGCCATGAAGACCTTAAGTCGCTCATCCTTCGAGCGCTTGCCGATAAAGACCGGGGATTCGGGAATCTGGCCGTGACCCTGACGCCGGATGCCCTCGGCCTCATAATTGCTCAATCCAACGGCGATGCGCGGCGTGCGCTGAATGCCCTTGAACTCGGCGTCCTCTCGACCGTCCCGGGTCCTGACGGCGCCATCCTCTATGATCTTCATACGGCAGAGGAGTCCATTCAGAAGAAGGCGCTGGTCTACGATGAAGACGAGCATTACGACACGATCTCCGCATTCATTAAAAGCATGCGCGGGAGCGATCCTGATGCGACGCTCTATTGGATGGCAAAGATGATCCATGCCGGCGAGGACCCGTTGTTCATCGCGCGCAGGATCGTGATCGCCGCGAGCGAGGACGTCGGGAACGCGGATCCGCGCGCGCTCTTTGTGGCCGTTTCCGCATACCAGGCAGTCGAGCGCATCGGCATGCCTGAGGGCGCGCTGCCGCTCGCGCAGGCGGCTGTGTATGTTGCCTCCGCGCCGAAGAGCAACGCGTCGTACCTCGGCATCAAAGAGGCGATGAGGGACATTGAAGAAGGGCAGCTCATGCCGGTACCGGACCATCTGAAGGACGCTCAATACAAAGGAGCGGGCCGTCTCGGCAGGGGCAAGGGCTACAAATATCCGCATGATTTTCCGGGCCATTATACGGCCCAGGACTACCTCCCGCAAAAGCGGGAGTATTACCGGCCCTCGGAGCAAGGCGAAGAAAAAAGGATCAAGGAACGCCTTGCCGGGCTGAGAAAGAGATCCATGGAGGAGAAAGAGCATGATTGAGTATATTGTGGTGTTGATTATAGGGCTTGCCGTGGGATTGGGTGCGGGCCTGCTGATCAAGGGAAAGTCAGCCGCGGGCAAGATCAAGGAGGCTGAAACGGAAGCGGCGAGGATCATTGCCAATGCCGAGCGTGAGGCGGAGACCAAGCGCAAGGAGGCGGTGCTCGAGTCCAAGGACAAATTCTATCAGGCGCGGTCTGAGTTCGAGAAGGAGACCCGGGAAAAGCGCCAGGAGATCCAGAACCAGGAGCGGCGGCTCACTCAGAAGGAAGAGAGTCTTGACAAGAAGACCGACCTTATTGAAAAACGGGAATCCGAGGCAGCACGGCGTGAGAAGGAACTGACGGCGAAGGAGAAGATCGCGCAGGAAAAGGAAGAGCGCTTCGAGAAGGGGATCCAGGAGCAGCGGCTGATGCTCGAAAAAATCGCGAACATGACCGCCGAGGAGGCCAAGCGCCAGCTTATGGTCGCCATGGAAGACGAGGCCAAGTATGAGGCGGCCAAGACCATCAAGCGGATCGAGGACGAGGCCAAGGAAGAGGCGGACAAGAAGTCGAAGAACATCATGAGCCTGGCCATCCAGCGGTATGCCAGCGACTATGTAGCGGAGGCCACGGTCTCCGTGGTCAATCTTCCCAATGATGAAATGAAAGGCAGGATCATCGGGCGCGAGGGCAGGAACATCAGGGCACTCGAGGCGGCGACGGGCATCGACCTGATCATCGACGATACTCCGGAAGCGGTGATCCTGTCGTGCTATGATCCGCTTCGGAGAGAGATCGCGAAGCTTACGATCGAGCGTTTGATCCATGATGGACGCATCCATCCTGCCCGTATCGAGGAGATCGCCGAGAAGGTAAGGAAAGACCTCGACATCACCATGAAGGAGGAAGGCGAAAAAGCCGCCTTTGATCTCGGCCTCCATAATATTCACCCCGAGATCATCAAACTGCTCGGAAGGCTCAGGTTCCGGACGAGCTATGGCCAGAACGTGCTGATGCATTCGCGTGAGGTCGCCTATTTCGCGGGCGTCATGGCCGCGGAGTGCGGTGTGGACCAGAAACTGGCTCGCCGCGCCGGTCTGCTGCATGACCTGGGCAAGGCTGTTGACCACGAGGTGGAAGGGACCCATCCCCAGATCGGTGGGGACCTGGCCAAGAAGTACGGTGAGAACCCCAAGGTGATCAATGCGATCATGACCCACCACGGAGACGGGGAACCGAACTGCGTGGAGTCCGTTCTGGTCGCGGCCGCGGACGCGCTCTCGGCGGGAAGGCCGGGTGTGCGGCGTGAGACGCTCGAGAGCTACCTCAAGCGGCTTGAGCAGCTTGAGACCGCGGCGAACTCCTTTAAAGGCGTCGAGAAATCCTACGCTATCCAGGCAGGCCGGGAGATCCGCATCATTGTCAAACCGGAAGATCTTTCCGATGCCCATTCTGCCCAGCTTTCGCGCGACATTGCCAAAAAGATCGAGACCGAGATGTCCTATCCCGGCCAGATCAAGGTCACCGTGGTCCGCGAGAGCAGGTATGTGGAGTATGCCAAATAACTTCAGTGCGGAATGCAGAGTGGCGAGTGCGGAATGATTACTCGAAACTCCGCACTCCGAACTCCGCACTGATCATGCAGGGCGCAACAGCGTAGGCAGTTCTACAAGGATATGTAAGGTGAAAATACTCTTTATCGGTGACATCATCGGCGAGCCGGGCAGGAAGATGGTGCGCGCGCAATTGCGGGGACTCAGGGACACTCACCGTCCCGATCTCGTGATCGCGAACGGCGAGAACTCGGCGGGCGGATTCGGGATCACGGCCGAGATCGCCGATGAATTGTTCTTTCTCGGCATCGACGTGCTGACGTCGGGCAACCACGTTTGGGACAAGAAGGAGATCGAACCCTATCTTGCAAAACAGGACCGGCTCATCAGGCCGGCAAACTATCCCGAAGGCAATTCCGGATACGGCAGTGTGATCATCTCGACCGAGAACGCGGGCAAGGCCGCGGTCCTGAACCTGGAAGGGAGGGTCTTCATGTCGAACCTGGAAGACCCGTTCCGCGTTGCCGAACAGGAGATCGAGAAGCTGAAAAAAGAAACGCCGGTCGTAATCATCGATTTTCACGCCGAGGCAACGTCCGAGAAGATCGCCCTCGCCTGGCATTTGGACGGCAAGGCGAGCGCGGTGATCGGGACCCATACCCATGTTCAGACAGCCGACGAACGGGTCCTCCCGGGCGGGACGGCTTTCATTACCGATGCGGGCATGACCGGGCCCACGGACTCGGTTATCGGGGTGAAGAAGGAGCAGGCCATCAAGCGGTTCCTCACCCAGACCCCGCACCGGTTCGAGATCCCCAAAGGGCCGGTGCATCTCTGCGCGGTCGTCATCGATATAGACGGAAAAACGGGAAAGGCGAATTTCATAGAAAGAATACACATCAAATCCTAGGTCATGGGTCAGGGGTCATGGATCAAGGGTCAAATAAGTCTCATGTTTTAACCGTCACTCAGCTTACCACTCAGATAAAAACCCTCCTCGAAGGGGCGTTTCCCGACGTCTGGGTGGAAGGTGAGCTCTCGAACCTCAGCATACCCCAGTCCGGTCACGCCTATTTCACGCTCAAGGACGAACACGCCCAGGTCCGCGCGGTCATGTTCCGCTCCTCACTCCGGTTCCTCAAGTTCACGCTCCAGCACGGCATACAGGTGCTGTGCAGGGGCAGGATCAGTGTCTATGACCCGCGCGGTGAGTACCAGCTCATTCTCGATTATATCGAACCCAAGGGAGTGGGCGCGCTCCAGCTAGCCTATGAACAGCTCAAGGCGCGGCTCGATAAGGAAGGTCTCTTCGATCTTGGTCGCAAAAAGCCGCTTCCGCTCCTTCCCCGGCGCATTGGTATCATCACGTCACCGACCGGCGCCGCGATCCGTGATATGCTGCGCGTGATCAAGCGCCGCCATCCCCGGATGCATATTTTTCTCTATCCCGTGCCGGTGCAGGGCATCGATGCCGCCCCCGCTCTTGTTGAGGCAATTCATTATTTCAACAGGGAGAAGATCGTTGAGGTGATGATCATGGGCCGCGGCGGCGGTTCACTCGAAGACCTCTGGGCCTTCAATGAGGAATCGGTGGCGCGCGCGATCGCTGCCTCAAAGATCCCGCTCATTTCCGCGGTCGGTCACGAGACGGACTATACGATCTCTGATTTTGTCGCTGACCTGCGAGCGCCGACGCCATCCGCGGCAGCGGAGATGGTGGTGGAGAGCGAGGAGCGTTTTCAGGACACTATTCGTTCTCTCGAAATCAGACTGGTCGGCCGCATTGAACAGAAGATCGAAACGGCGCGCGCGTCGCTCCGCGAGAATTTCCGTCTTTTGGGGGACCCGAGGCGGAGAGTTGAACAGGTCGTGCAACGGGTGGATGAACTGGTCCGCCGGATGGCGCTGGGACTTCGGCAGCATGTGCGCAGGGACCGGGCGCAGCTCACGTCTTTGACGGCGGGTCTCGACCATTTAAATCCGCTCGGCATCCTTTCGCGCGGATACAGCATAACAAGAAAAATGCCTGAAGGGGTGATCCTCAAAGATGCCAGGGCTGTCGAGCCCGGCGATCTGATCATATCCAGGCTCCATGAGGGCGAGGTCTTGTCCCGGGTGGTGAGGCAGGACGCAGCGGACAATCCGTAGCTGCCGAGAATATCCTGTGTCGTTCAAGGAGCTGTCACAACAATACTCGATCATTTGATGATGGGAAATTGCACGTTCTTATTTTGACACTGAGACGCTCTTATGCTACATTAACACTATGCAAAACAACGAAGGCCAGGAAGAAATTATTACCCCGGAAGTTCAAGACGTAATGCGGAGCCTTGTCTCGGCGATACGGGCTGTTAAGCTCTATCCGGCCAACAACCCCATTTACTCCCAGTCAATAAAAAAATCATTTGAGGTTTTGGACCACTTTCTAAATACCGCACCGGAATACCGCGTTGGCGTGCACCAGACACAGTTCACCTACCATACCATCGCCATCGGGAAAGAGGCGCAGCTGAACAAGACCATCGCACAGGACATCTTCGCGAAGGGGGTCCGTGAGATCGTCTTTAAAAACGGGGTGACCGAAGAACAGCTGATCGCCCTTTATCGCGCCCTTGCTCTATCGCCGGAAGAGCTTGCGATGAAAAGCGGGATTTCTTCGATTCTGTGGGAAGACGGGGCAACACACATCCAGATCACTGAGTCAGGTCTGGATGAGGTCATTTTGACGAGGAAAGAAAGCCGGTCGCCGGAGGAAAGGAAACAGACCGAGAGTCCGTCCAGAGCGCTCAATCCTGCCACGGCAAAGAAAGAAATCGTCTTTGCAGGCCGCACACTGATCCTCGATGACCTCATGAACGATCCCGTGGGATTCGGCTCCAGCATGCTCTCTCTGGCTATGCAAACGCGGGATGAGCGTGAAAGCGTCGAAGACCGCCTCTACACGCTTTATCTGGAAGGTGGGCGCAAAATCCGTGACGAAGACCCTGACCAGAGCGATATCCTGTTCGAGGGGCTGGCAAAATCCGTTCTCTCGCTCGAACCACCCTATCGTGAAAAGATCATTGCCGGAAAATTATACCGGGAACTGGACGAAGAGAGTTTAAGCGAACAGAAGGACGCACTTGAAGAACAAGTGCCGAATGAGCTTCATGAGATCCTGACGGGAAGATTTTCCAATGCGTGGACCATGCCGCAAGTGAAAGAGCTCCTGAAACAATCGTCAACAAAGAAGACCGTACCCACGCCGACTCTTTCTTTTCCGCCGACGCCCGCGTCTCTCGAGGGGGTTCCGATTTCCCCGGACCTTGCCGATATAGCACGGGACATGGCGGAGTATACTCCGGAAGAGATGGAGGCGCTCAAGAATATGAGCACGGCGGGTATGGAGTCCGACATAATCGAGGCGGCAGTGCGCACACTGCTCTTTTTACTGCTCCAGATGAAGGACCATCATCGCCCGGCCACCGCGGGAAAAGAGATTGAACTGCTTTCGAGTGTCGTTCACCAGCTCGAGGACATGATGAGCTATCTTCTCAAGAAAAAGGATTACACGACAGCCCTGATGATCGGTAGTGCGTTCCTTACGCCTGTTGACCCGGTATTCAAACCGCGCATGATGGAAGCGATCAGGAAGGCGGCGTCCCGATCCAATATCATGGAGACGATCGCCGATCTGCGGCGATACCCCAAAGGCTCTCCTGAGTATGTTGCAGCCTATTCCTATTTGTCCATCATGGAACGTGAGTCGACTGAAGTGCTGCTGGAACTGCTCGCGGAAGAAAAAGACCGGTCGACAAGAAAAGCGTACCTCGATTTTGCAAAAGACCTGGGAAAGAACCAGATCATGTTGATCGGTGAGCACCTTGCGGACGAACGCTGGTACTATGTGCGCAATATCGTGAGCATCCTTGGGGAGAGCAAGGCCGACCAGGCGATAGCGTTCCTCAGCAAAGTGGCCGGCCATGCTAATTTCCGGATTCGGCAGGAAGTGGTCAAGGGGCTGCTCTCGATCGGCGGGAAAAAGGCGGCAAGCCTGCTGGCGACGTTTTTGAACGACAAAGAGGCGGATATCCAGTTGATGTCCATTCGCGGTATCGCAGTAGTGAAGGGGGCCGGCCTTGAAGCGGCAAACGCTCTTATGGATTTCCTGGCCAACAGGCCGCTTAAGAAGAGCAACCAGGAGCTTACGCTCGAGGCGATCAAGACGCTGGGAAAGATCGGTGGAGCGGATGCGGGAGAATTTCTGAACAGATATCGACGCGTAAAATGGTGGAGATCGAGGACGCTCCAATTGGAGCTCCGCTCCGCGGCGCTGCAGTCCATGAAGGAAATCGAGAGGAGACAGGGCGATGGCGGACGAGCGACGCGATAGCCGGGGAGAGGCGAAACAGTCCTTTTATGCGAAACAGCAGCTGATCACCGCGGCCAGGGTCACGTTCCAGTATTTGGCGGCTGTGTTGAAAAACGCGACCCTCTATCCTGAATCTCACCCTTCCTCGCTTTCATCGGCCGAAAAGCTTTTGACCAAGATCCGGGAATTGCTGGTGGATCGAAAGGAAGTGGCGTTCTATCTTGTCGGGGGAGAACTGTTTTTCGAGACCCATTCAGTGCCTGTTGACCAGAGCCTGTCCCTCGTCATGGAGCAATTTGTCATCAGAGACATCGGCGGGATCATGTTTAAGCCCGGCCTCACGGAACAGGAGATCATCAAGTTTGCCGTCCTGATGAGCAAAGAGCCGGCGTTCTTTGAATCCGAGGGAGGCCTCAACGCAGCGCTCGATCAGGAAAGCATATCTCATATTGATCTCCACCGGGCGCTTATCGTTGATAAAAAGGTCGGGAGCGCCATCAAACAGGCAAAAAAGGCCTCCACGGGCTATACGGATGCCGTAGGCACGGTGAAGGAGATGATTCGCTCCGTGCATCTTGACAAGGCGGTCAACATGCGCAAAATGAACACGACCGTTCAGACCATGGTTGATGATATCCTTGAGAACCGCGATGCCTTCATGGGCCTGACAAGCATCAAGATGTATGATGAATATACGTTCGCCCACTCGGTGAATACATCCATTCTGGCCATTTCCCTGGGATCGTTCCTGTCGCTCGAAAAACGCCAGATCGCCGTCCTGGGGATAGCAGGTCTCCTCCACGACATCGGCAAGGTGACCCTTCCGCTGGAGATTATCAACAAACCCGGAAAACTGACGGAGGAGGAGTGGGGGATCATCCAACAACATCCCGTGGAAGGGGCGCTGGTCCTCGCTGATGTCCCGGGGGTTACCAAAATGGCCATGGTAGCGGCCTTTGAACATCATCAGCATGGCGACATCCATGGATACCCTCACGTTGAAGACGACCATAAGCCGCATCTTTTTTCACAGATCGTTTCCCTCGCCGATGCCTACGAAGCCATTACCGCCAACCGGGTATACTACAGTTCCCGTACAACTCCTTATCAGGCGATCAGGATACTGCTCAAGAATCGCGGAAAAGCCTTCGACCCCATCCTTGTCAAAGCCTTTGTCAACATGATCGGGATCTTCCCGGTTGGTACGGTCCTCAAACTGGATACGGGCGAGGTGGGGCTCGTCATGCATCAGACCCGTGACCTTCTGCGGCCCCGGGTACTGCTTCTCACCGCGTTCGACGGATCGGAAAGGGAGACCGGTGCGGACGTCAGTCTCCTGGAGACGGTGAACGGGAAGTATGTACGCTCCATCGTTGGTACGATCGATCCTCAAGCGGCCAAGATCGATATAAAGCAATATATCGATTAGCGCCCTCTCGCCGCACTATTATTCAACACACCGTTCTCACAGAGAAAAAGCGCTTTTCACCCTATTTCTCTTGATTTTGCCGTTATCTTCCGGATATAATTAATTTTAAACGCAGGAATTTCCAAACTGTCTTCACCGGTGGAGTGTTTACGGGTATGGCGGAAAAAAAGTTTGAAAGAGCGCTGGCGCGGCTCGAGGAAATCGTGCAGAAGCTTGAGCAGGGAGATCTCCCGCTGGAGCAGTCGCTGAAATTGTTCGAGGAGGGTATCCGGCTTTCACGCATTTGCAACACCCGGCTGGAAGAGGCCGAGCGAAAGGTGGAGATCCTGCTCAAAGATAAGGCCGGGAATATGGTCGCGAAACCGTTTGAAGAAGAGGAATGAGGGAACAAATTCCAAATTCCCAATAATAACCAATTACCAAATCACAGCAACTACTCAGGTTGGCCGCAAAAGAACGCAAAGAACTCAAAGAACAGCCTGAAACCATGTATTTCAGTTTTTAATTCTCTCTGCGATCCTGGAGCCTGCCCTCGAAATGTCTTATCGGGGGTTCTTTCGCGGCTAACAGATTTTGACCTGAGTAGATACAAATCGCAATGACCAAACGTTTGGAATGTGATGCTTGGATATTGGCGCTTATTTGTAATTTGGCGCTTGATAATTGGAGCTTGCTTCTCACCTATGGACATAATATCATACCTTTCCAAAAAAAAAGTCATCGTTGACAAGACGCTCGAAAAGCTCGTTCCCCCTGCGAAGATGTTCCCGCCCTCGGTGCATGAGGCCATGCGCTACAGTCTCTTTGCCGGCGGCAAGCGGGTGCGGCCCATTCTGGCCATCGCGGCTGCCGAAGCGCTTGGCGCGAGGACATCCGGTCTGCTTCCCCTGGCAGGGTCGCTGGAACTCATTCATACGTACTCGCTGATCCACGATGACCTTCCCGCAATGGACAATGATGATTTCAGGCGCGGACGGCCGACCTGCCATAAGGTATATGGCGAGGCCATTGCCATCCTCGCGGGGGACGGGCTTTTGAATATGGCATTCGAAGTGCTGTCCGATACCCGCCGGACAAAAGCGGTCCCCGCGAACAGGCTCATTACCACCATCAAAGAGATCAGCACGGCGTCCGGCGTTTTCGGCATGGTGGGAGGGCAGGTGATTGACATGGAGTCCGAGGGCAAAGAGATCGATTTCCCCACGCTCGAATACATCCATACTCACAAGACCGGCGCGCTCATCCGTGCTTCAGTGCGGGTCGGCGCCATCTATGCGAAGGCAAATGAGAAACGGCTCAAGGCCCTGACCCGGTATGGTGAACTGGCCGGTCTCGCTTTTCAGATCGCTGATGATATCCTCGATATTACGGGTAAGCAGGAGGAGCTCGGCAAGGACGTCGGCAGCGACCTGAAAAAAGGCAAGAGGACCTTCCCCAGCTTTTTCGGTCTCGAAGGATCGCGCCTGAGGGCCAACGAGGTTGCGGATAAGGCCATTCATTCCCTGAGGGATTTTGACCACAAGGCGGACCCGCTAAGGGAACTGGCGAAGTATATTGTGAACAGGGTAAATTAGAGAGGGGAAGGCAACGAAGCCCGTATCGTCTGTCGGTAACGTGAAGCGTCCTTAAGACGAACAACGAATCCCTAACCGAAACCGGCGTCGTCACCGTAACCTTATCACGTGAGGTATCCATGATACTCGACAAAGTGAACAATGTTCAAGAACTGAGGACGCTTCCCCCGGCGGAATTGCCGACGCTTGCCGAGGAACTCCGGAAGGAGATCATCAGTGTGGTGTCGCAGACCGGAGGCCATCTTGCCCCGAGCCTGGGGGTTGTTGATCTGACCATCGCGCTTCATTACGCCTTTGATACACCTACGGACAAGATCGTCTGGGATGTGGGGCACCAGGCCTATGCTCACAAGATACTGACCGGCAGACGGCACCGGTTCCCGACACTGCGGCAGCACGGCGGGATCAGCGGTTTCCCCAAGCGTGAGGAAAGTCCTTACGACCATTTTGATGTGGGGCATGCCAGTACGTCCATTTCCGCCGCCCTCGGCATGGTCTCGGCACGGGACATCAAAGGAGAGGACTTCCACGTGATCGCCGTGATCGGAGACGGGTCCATCTCCGCGGGGCTGGCGTTCGAGGGATTGAACCAGGCGGGACATTTGAAAAAGAAGCTCATCGTGATCCTGAACGACAACGAGATGTCCATATCGCCGAACGTGGGGGCGCTTTCATCGTATCTCAGCAGAATGCTGACCGGGCACTTTTACACCAGGCTGCGCCGGGAGACCAAGAACTTCCTGCAGGGCATCCCCAAGGTAGGCGAGTCCATGTTCAATCTTGCGAAGAAGGCCGAGGACTCTATCAAGGGCCTGATGGTGCCGGGAATGTTGTTCGAGGACCTGGGATTCCAGTACATCGGACCCATCGACGGCCATAATATCGACCATATGCTCGAGACCTTCCGGAATATCCAGGAATACACCTGGCCGGTCCTGGTGCATGTTATTACCAAAAAGGGAAAAGGCTGCGAGTTCGCGGAGTGCAGACCGTCGCAGTATCACGGCGTGCCTCCCTTTGATCCGGCAACGGGCAAGGTTACCGTAAAAAAGCAGTCCGTCATGAGCTACACCGAGGTGTTCGGACAGACCATGATCAGTCTCGCCGAGGACAACGAAAAGATCGTCGCCATCTCGGCGGCCATGTCCGAGGGCACCGGGCTCGACAAGTTCGCCGAACGCTTTCCCGACAGGTTCTTTGACGTGGGCATTGCCGAGTCCCACGGCGTCACGTTTGCCTGCGGACTTGCCGTGGAGGGGATGCATCCGGTTGCCGCCATCTACTCCACGTTCACCCAGCGCGCCTATGACCAGATAGTGCACGACCTCTGTCTCCAGAACCTGCCGGTGACGCTCGCGCTTGACCGCGCCGGCCTCGTAGGCGAGGACGGGCCATCGCACCACGGCGTGTTTGATATCGCCTACCTGCGCCACATCCCGAACATCGTGATGATGGCCCCCAAGGACGAGAACGAGCTTCAGCATATGCTCAAGACGGCGGTGGAATACAACGGTCCTTCGGCAGTGCGCTATCCTCGCGGCACCGGTTGCGGCGTTCCCATGGACCAGGAGTTGAAGACGCTCGAGATCGGGAAGGCCGAATTGATCAGGAACGGGAACGATGTCGCCATCATCGCAATCGGCAACATGGTCGGCCCGTCGATGGAAGCCGCAAAACGGCTTGAGGACGAAGGGATCTCCGCATCAGTGGTGAACGCGCGGTTCGTGAAACCGCTCGATGAAACGATGATCATTTCCGTTGCAAAGAAGACAGGAAGGATCGTAACCGTCGAGGAGCACGCCCTCTCCGGCGGCTTTGGAAGCGCGGTGCTCGAATGCCTCGATGCAAACAGCGTTGCCGGGATCAAGACGCATCGAATCGGTGTGCCGGATGCGTTCATCGAGCACGGAGCACAGCAGATCCTCCGGCGGAAGTATGGTCTGGATGCCGATGGAATTTATGCTTCGGTCAGGGAATTTATCGAGAAGACCCGGTTGAAGGTGGTCGCGCCGGTGACTCAGATCAGGGCAATGGACGTGTAGGCGGACTGCGGGAGGCCCTCAGCCCTATCACTATGATGGAGAAGCACCCTCTCCATCACTTCCTCTCCCCGGAGCCTGCCCTCGAATGCTTTTATCGGGGGAGGGAGAGGATAAGAGGTGAGGGGGATTGGTTGCGGCCTTGGCCGCGCTATAAAATAATGTAGACGAAACCGCAATAGTCATATAATATGGATGCAAAGGAGGTAAATTCCATGACCATCACAATTGCTAATGAAGTCATTCCGTTGCGCGCTGATTCAAACGGCGTTGTACGTGTCGGTGGAACGCGCGTAACATTGGAGACGGTGATAGCGGCCTTTTCTGAAGGCGCGACGGCTGAAGAGATCGTCCAGCAGTACCCATCCTTGAATCTTGCCGATATCTACGCGGTGATCGGCTACTATCTGAGACATTCGGGCGAAGTAGATGCCTATGTACGGCAGCGAGGGACCCAGGCAGATGCGGTACGAAAGCAAAACGAAGCCCGCTTTGACCCGTACGGCATGCGCGGTCGCTTGCTGACACGTCGCATTCAGGGGTAGCGATCATGCTTTTGCTCGCCGACGAAAACCTCAATAATGACATTGTACGCGGATTACGGCGTCGAAAACCCAACTTGGATATCGTGCGTGTTCAGGATGTCGGTTTGTCAGGCGCTGATGATCCGGCAGTTTTAGAGTGGGCGGCGCGCGAAGGGCGCGTATTGCTTACGCACGATGTCTGCACAATCACCCACTACGCCTATGAACGCGTCAGCGCGGGCAAGGCCATGCCGGGCGTTTTTGAGGTCAGCCGGGGAATTCCCATGGGATCAGTTATCGAGGATATTCTTTTGCTGGCGGAGTTCAGTCTCGAAGGTGAGTGGGAAGGGCAAGTGCGGTATCTCCCCTTGCGGTGAAACAACGCGTTCAAAACCGGAACACTATTGTTAAACCCTGAAGTCACGCATGTATTTCTTCGTGCCTTTGTGTCTTCGTGGTAAATTTGTTCCGGCTTGTCCGGGTTACGAAATAAAGCCAGATTATGAAGCGATCTCAACTACCGTTGAAGAGTTTATGCCTCAATCTTCAGTCAAACTCCCTCAGTTACTTTATTCATAAAAAAGTTGACATTAATAGCAATATCTGACAAACATACTCCTATCATAGTATAACAATGTTATAAAATAATATTCCGTAAGTAGACCTGCCGCTTTTGCCACATCAGAAAAGCTTTTTGGTATCGGCGGGCGCAATCCCTTCGCTCGGATCGATCCTCATCGAATAGCTCCACAAAGAAAGCGGAATAACGCATGTTGAAAAATAGCATGAATTGTGACGTGCGCCAGTGCAGGGTATACAGGCTGTTATTCCTGCTGTTCCTCACTGTTTTTGCGATAGCCCCGCTCGCTGATGCCTATACGGATTCCTTGTGCCCTTCTCCCGTATTTTTTGATGACCTCATTGATTCAGATTTGCCAGTCAGTATTAATGACCTGAAATTGAATGATGCCCTCAATTCCCTCCATGCTTTGAAAAGCGCATCCGAGCGGAAACTTGATGATCACGCGCTTTTGGTGGAGGCCCTGGCAATAGATGGCACGGCATGTCATATCATCAGGAGAGATGTTCAATTATGTGCTCTAAAAATATTTCAAGCCTGTCCTCCCTTATCTTCGGATCCTTCACCGCCTGTTGCGTAACAGCCTGCCGTTTTGTTCGGTACATCTTCTATAATGTAAGTCGGGAAAATCGCAATAATTAACGAGGAGGAAATTGACATGAGAAGAAAGCATCTTTTATTTCTGTGGGTGGTTATTTTTTTACTGATCAATTCCGTGTGTTATGGTTATGCAGAAAATTATTTTGTAAACAATGAAGGTGGAGCCGATAATAACAGTGGCACTAGTTGGAATGATGCTTTTGAGTCTTTAGCTCCTGTATTTGGCATTGCGATGCAAGTACCACCAGGGGGTCCTTCTCCTAATATTTACATTAAGGCTACAGAAACCCCCTATCGAAGAAAGAATAATATATTTCTTGTTCTTGGTGGATTGAATTTCTTTTTTGATGCTACCGGCAGTACTGAAAATCCTGCTGAACGAGGAAAAAAACGAGCAAAATTATATGGAAGTCAACAGATCCCGGTTGGTGGCTGGAACTTGATTTCGGGGTCAAGTCCAGAGAAACTTTATAGTGCACAGTATTCAGATACGTCTACGGCAAACGTTGATATTATTGCGTTGTACATTGATGGAATAACACCACAGAAAATTGAAAGAGTCAATACGATTACGAATGATAACCAATATGTTTATGATCCTACCACGCAAATAATAACTTATAGAAACGATACAATAGACCCATCAAGCCTACCCATTGAATGTGTAAGTGGCCAGACAACTGGGATTGAAGGATGTACGCATATGAGCTTGTATGGTGCTAATTTGCGCTACTTTTACCATGGGTACGAACATGGAAACTGCGGAATTGTGGAGATTGCAGATATAGATGTTGGCTATTCTGGAGATACAGGTGTAATAATTGGAGGCGGACTTGCTGAAAACGGTATTTGGAGGAATATTTCGTCCCACCATAGTGGAAGAGATGGATTTCACATCTTAGGAGTCAACGGTAATAAGGTTTTCAATTCTGTCTCATATGCGAATGCTGGAGACGGTTTTGTTCTCACTCCATGGGCAGACCGTTATTCATTATCCTTTACGGCTGGCGATCATTGCGATTATGAGCCTTCTACTGTATTTGTGATGAACAATACGTCCAGTAACAACCATGGAGTTGGTTTTAGGATATTTTCATCGGTAAAATACAATTCAGTATTGGCAGATGAAAATTGCACAAATTGGAATTTAGTTAACAACATTTCCTCAAATAATCTTTCGGGAGAATTTTATCTGGAGAATAGCGTTATAAGCGTTGTAAGTAATTCTATCCACAATAACGGTTGGAATGGTTATTCTAATCAATTGTTTTTAGATCAATCCGGCGGTGGCAATTTGGAAAACATTGATCCAATGTTTGTTGCTCCCGATTCAGGAGATTTTCATTTAATGTGTAGTTCGCCATATATTGATAAGGGCGTTAGCACTGGCTTGGTTATCGACGATTTAGATGGTCAGTTAAGGGATAACCCTCCTGACATCGGCGCCGATGAATATGATATATCCTGTTGCAATGACAACAACGCCTGCACCATCGACACCTGCAATACAGCGACCGGCTGCGTCTACACACCGATTGTCTGCAATGACAACAATGCCTGCACGATTGATACGTGCAATCCGTCCGTCGGGTGCGTCTACACCCCGATTGTTTGCAACGACAACAATGCCTGCACAGACGATTTCTGCGATCCTCAAACAGGCGCTTGCATACACACCAACAATATGGCGGTATGCAACGACAACAAACTTTGCACAGAAAATGACATTTGTTCGAACGGAGTTTGCAAGGGAAAAGCCAAGAACTGCAATGATAACAACATTTGCACATCCGATTTCTGCAATGCGACAACAGGTGCTTGCATACATATGAATAATACCGCTCTATGCACCGACAATAATGCCTGCACGTTGAGCGATAGATGTGCCGGTGGAGTTTGTGTTCCCGGAACGTCAAAGAACTGCAATGACAACAACATTTGCACAACCGACACCTGTGATACTGCAACGGGCGCTTGTCTCAACACACTAATCTCACCAACCTGTGGACTCCCTGGCATTTCCCTGCCAGCAGGGACACTACTTGGCATCGACCAGGGTACGGGGTCAGGGCTGAATACCCCGTGTGAAACAGGGTCGTGCTTCGGCATGGAGCTAAGCCCTGGCAGTATCTACTGGACTGATTTTGGTCCAGGCACAGACGGTGGTTTCGTGGTAGGCAAGGCCCAGGCATCCGGCGGGCAGGAAATCTCGAATATTGCAACAGACGGCGAGTTGACCAACGCGTGGGGGGGCGCAGGCGGCTACGCCACGTTTTTCACAAGCTCGTCCGGCACCCTCAACATATTCAATAGCACCTCATGTACGGGGGCGGACTGTATTTACAAAACCGAGCTCAAGGTATTCAACGAAGCGTGGAATGGCAGTATAATCCCGTTTGGCAGCGCTGCCGGATGTACCCTACCATCATGCACGTGGGATCAGATAAATGGCATCTTCGTCAACGACTATCAGATCGATCAGAGCGATCCCGTCCACAAAACCTGGAGCATGAGCTACTCACAGGTGTTGCCGGCTGGACCAATGGCCGGCGTGAATTTTACGTTCATCTTTCGCGGAACGGTTGTCGAGCTCTGCGATGATGCTGTCGTGCGATGCGATGACAGCAATATTTGCACAAACGATTCTTGCGATCCGGAGACTGGCGCATGCGTCTATGTATCGGTTGCCGATGGAACAGACTGTACCGAGGTTCCTAATGGCACATGCCAGTCCGGAAATTGCGTCAGCATCGATCTTGAACCCACGGCAATGAATGCAACGAAGTACAGCGCCACCACAGTTCGGGTGAGTGAAACGGTGAATAACCAGGGGAGCAGTGGGACCGGAAGTTTCACCATCAGGTATTACCTGTCGACAGACAGGACGTATGGTTCCGGTGATATTGCCCTGGCAAGCGCTTCCAATGGTACGGGAACGTGCAGCCGCACGGTGAGTTCGTTGTCTGCCGGATCGAGCAGCAGCACGAGCAACAAGACCTGTTACAAACCGAGTGGTGCAGTTACCGGGGAGAGCTATTATGTACTGGTTGTGGACGATGCGGACAGCACGATAAACGAGTACAACGAAACCAACAACGTCAAGGCGACAAGCGGGACGTTAAGTTGGTAACTGGTATGGCAGGGGATCGGTCTTTGGAATGTCAGCTCCCTTAAGCCCGATACGAAGAAGGTGAAATAGAAATGAAACAGTCAAGGGCCGGAGATTTATTTCGGCCCTTTTTTATGGTGCGCCCGGCAGGGCGTACTCACTTGGAGGCGTAACTGCGTTAGCTGTATCACAAGGCGTTCGCGAGGTGGGATTAAACGGTGCGCAGGAGATGAGAGAAAAACCCCTCACCCCAACCCTCTCCCCACAAGGGCGAGGGTGAGTTTAGATTGTCCTCTCCATGGAGTGGAGTACAAGGTGAGGGGTGCGTGCTGTAGTCGTTGCTTTTCTCACTTCTCAGATCGAGACGATTTCATCGCTGCACTCGTGTTATTCGGGCTTCGTACTCTTGTTGTACCCATAGCCGCCGGTCCGGATATCCGCAATCCTGCCGTTTCTCATCGTGACAATCCGTATGAACTGACTTGGGCCGAAATTATAGGTCCATTCATCGACAGTGACGATCAGTTTGTTTCTTGTATCCTTGTCAAGCCGTTCGCTGATTTCTTCGTTATGCGAGTCTTTCCAGTCGGGCTCACCGCATTTCGTCATCAGGTCAACGCGGGAATCGCCGACAGAGACAATTCCTCCCTTGCAGTCAAGCGAATCGGCGTAGGCGTTAACGCAGGGTATTGCCATAAAGGCAAGAAGACAAAATAACACGCTTGTGCTTCTCATAGGTAAACCCTCCATTCTTGCTATTTAGACGTATTTATCGATTAATAGTTTAATCCTGCCGGTAAAAGGTGTCCATGGATAATTGATGAGATGATTGACCGTTGACAGGCTGTTCCGCTTCTGGTACGCTCAATTCTAAAATCAACGTGCTCTTAAAGCTTAGATCTCTAATTTTGAGTTTAGTTATTTATTTACAGGCAACTACCCCTCACCTTAATCCTCTCCCCTGATTGGAGAGGAAATATAAACTCCCTCGCCCCATCGGGGAGAGGGCTGGGGTGAGGGGGCCTGAATCGTTGGTCTGAGGCAACGTCTCGCTCATTGTTACTATGCCTGCTCATAAACCAGAAAACAAGAAAGCAAATAAAGTTCGTCTTGACCGACTGCTTGTTGAGCGCGGCCTGGTGGAAAGCCGTGAGCGAGGACAGGCGATGATCCTTGCCGGAAATGTCCTCGTGAACGGTCAGAAGCGGGACAAGTCCGGCGGGCTTGTGCCTGAAGACGCTGAAATCCGAATTCTCGGAGAGCAACTTCCCTATGTGAGCCGGGGAGGCGTGAAGCTTGAAGCGGCTTTGAAGGAATTCAAGGTCTCCGCGGAAAACAAGACTGCCCTTGATGTGGGTGCGTCCACCGGCGGCTTTACCGACTGCCTGCTCCAGCATGGATGCTCAAAGGTCTATGCCGTGGACGTGGGCTACGGCCAGTTGGCCTGGAAGCTCAGGCAGGACCCGCGCGTCGTTGTCATCGAAAGGGTGAACATTCGTCACATCGATCCTGTGCTTATACCTGAACCCATTGATATCGCGGTTATCGACGTCTCGTTCATTTCCCTCGAAAAGGTCGTTCCTTCCATCCTGCAGTTCCTCAAGCCGCATGCGGATCTCATCGCACTCATCAAACCCCAGTTCGAGGTGGGGAAAGAACAGGTAGGTAAGGGTGGTATCGTACGGGATGAGGGCGCGAGAAATGCGGCAGTCAAAAGAATCGAGGATTTTATCCGAAGTATCGGTCTTGACGTGAAGGGTATAATTTCTTCACCGATTCAGGGCCAAGACGGGAATGTGGAATTTCTTATTCACGCGGTTAAGCGTGAATAAGAAATAGTTCGGAGTTATGAGTTCGGAGTTCGGAGACTGGAAAAAGTGGGGAGCAAAATGAGCGAAGAAAAGTTTGATTTTGAAAACCTGAAGGTTTATCAACGAGCTTTGGAATATGTTGATTTTGTTTATAAGTTCACGAAGACATTTCCGAAGGAAGAGTTATTTTCTTTGACAGATCAATTCAGAAGAGCGGCAACTTCGATATGCTTGAATATTGCGGAGGGAAGCGGTGGCAGCAAAACTGAATTCAAGCACTACCTCAAAATATCGCGAAGATCCGCCAGAGAATGCGTTGCGATAACCGAGATTGTATATCGGCAAACTTATGTCCGTAGCGAGGAAAGAAGTCAATCAAGGTCGCAGTGCATTGAATTGTCGAAAATGCTGACTGGACTCATGAAATCACTCTAGCTACGAACTACGAACTCATAACTCCGAACTACGCGGCTGTAAGCCGCGTAGCAAACTCCTCTCCCAAAACCACCATCGACTCAATGTCCAGATAACGCGGCGCGGTCCTGTCCAGAAGCAGTCTGCATTGTACGGGGAAATCTTCATCAGGAACAGCATCAGAGAACAGCAATAGAGCGGGATAGTGAGGGAAGAACCTGAATGCATAGGCCGCGTCGTGGTTTCCCGGTACGTCCGCTTTAACTCCCCCGAGCCGCTCGCACGCGGTTTTGAGCGCATCCACCTTTTCGGAAAAATGTTTAGCGATCACGTCCTCGACATGAGCGGCCCACGCCTTGTCCTTGGCATGGGATGCAGGCACCGAACCGAAGGTGACCCATTCTCCCGACAATGAAGGTGGATCAGGCATGCAGAGATGGTTGTAGATGAGGATCGATATCCAGGGGCGCGGTTCCTTGCCCGTGGGGTCCAGGATCTTTTCTTTCGTGACCACGTAGTTTTCATTCAGGAACTCGAGCTTAAAAGTGTCAGGACCGGTGATTATCACGCCGAACAGGCGCGCTGTTTTCTCGAAATCCAATGCTTGAATCCTGGGCTGCAAGGACGCCAGTGCCTGCTCATACACCGTGCCGGGCGAGTTGCGTTGTCCATGGTCCGCCTCCCGCAGTGCTTCTCGCCCCGCCTCGGTCATGGAAGGACAATCATCCGGTGAGGCCTGGTGCGTGGCAAGTTTCGCGGCAAAGCCGAAACAACTTGGAAGGCCGCACTTGCCGCAGTTGGTTTTAGGCAGGAACTTATATATTTCTACCGCGGTTTTCATTACATTACTCCGAACTACGAACTCATAACTCCGAACTGAATTTCACCACGGCTGTTTTCATTATGATCAACTTAACGCTTTTATCAAACGCTGTCAATTCTTACATGAAACACTCGCCGCAGAATTATCAGCAATCTCATCTTGAGTTTTTCCCACGTCTGGACTATAGTCGTTTCATCCCATCAGACAACATTGCCGGACAGTAGCCTGTAGCCTTTTTCATAAGCGCCGTACGAAAGGAGCGTCATGGACCTTTTCGACCGGATTTACTGTTTGCATCGTGTGCTCAATCAATCTCGCTACCCTGTTTCGCATTCTGTCCTCCAGGAACGCCTTGAATGCTCCCGCGCCACAGTCAACCGGGTCATTCGCCATATGCGGGATGGCCTGGGAGCGCCGATCGAGTATGGCCGCGGCGCCGAAGGCTACCATTATGTGCCGACAGGCGAGCATCCCTACGAACTCCCCGGCCTCTGGTTCAATGCCTCCGAGCTTTACGCGCTCTTGACCGTTCAGCGCCTGCTCAGCGAGATACAGCCTGGCCTGCTCGACAGCCATCTGATGCCGTTGCGTGAACGCATAGAGCGAATACTAAAGTCACGGGACGCTTCCCAGGGAGACATTACCAGCCGCATCCGCATTTTGAGCATGGCTTCCCGACGTGTCGATCCAGCGTACTTTCCCACTGTGGCGGACGCTGTTCTCCGTCGCAAGCGCCTGAACATCATTTATCACGGCCGTGCTGACAACAGGACAACCGAGCGTGTGGTTTCCCCCCAGCGGCTGGCGCACTACCGGGACAACTGGTACCTCGACGCGTGGGACCACACCAAACGGGCGCTCAGGAGCTTTTCCGTTGACCGCCTCAAGCAGGTGCACGTTCTCGACAAGCCCGCTAGGGAAATCTCCGACGCAAAACTCAATGCTCATTTTGCTTCAGCCTTCGGCATCTTCGCGGGCAAAGCCAGGCATACGGCAGTATTGCGCTTTACGCCGGAACGCAGCCGCTGGGTGGCCGATGAATCGTGGCATCCAAAGCAGAAGGGCCGGTTCGACGGCGAGCACTATGTTCTTGAGGTCCCGTATGCGGACCACCGCGAGTTGGTTATGGAAATCCTGAAGCATGGGCCGGAGGTGGAGGTTATCGGGCCGGCGTCTCTGCGGGCTGAAGTCGTAAACTTGCTGGGCAAGGCGCTGTTGCGGCAGCAGAAGATTAGTTCGAAGAAAGCAGGCGGCTCAAATCGCACTATCCTCTCCTCTCCCCTCGGGGGAGAGGACAAAGGTGAGGGGGGCTTTTCAGGTGAAATTGAAGTGGCAGCAGGCTCATGTTTTGAGCCTGGCACATGGTAGACTATGAAATCAAGAACCATAAAAGATGGCGTTCAAAACCAGTATTCCAAGGCGGCGGGGCGATTCATCGCGGTAGATGTTGAGACAACCGGACTTTCGACAAGGCGCGGAGACCGGATCATTGAAATCGGCGCTGTTGTGCTTGAAGGGGACCGAATCGGCGAGGAGTTCCATGCGCTCATCAGAGTAAATGAGCGGATTCATTGGGCTGCACAACAGGTGCACGGTATCACTAATGAGATGCTGCTCGGTAAACCGCTAGCGGAAGAGGTTATGCCGGAATTCAGGAAGTTTGTCACAGACAGCACGCTCGTGGCTCATAATGCGAGATTCGACATGGGATTTATTAGCCACGAATTCCTGCGGCTTGGCGTGGGGCTGACGAATCCATATAACTGCACGCTGGAACTGAGCAGGAGACTGTATCCGAAGCTGTTGAATCACAGACTTGAAACGGTCTACCGGCACCTATTCGGCAGAATACCTGAACAGACCATGCGCCACCGCGCTCTTGACGACGCGCAATTGGTGGCGAGAGTGTGGGTGGAGATGATGAAAAGGTGAACGATTTATTGCAAAGTTATTATCGGTATTGGGGTAAGGCGGAGAAGGAAGGAGATGGTTATCATCTCTTGCCGTATCACTGCCTTGATGTGGCGGCGGTGGCTGCAGCATGGTGGGAGGACAGTTCGACCATCCGTCGCTCTTTTCGTCGCCGGAACGGTTTGCCGGAAGAGCAATTACGCGCATGGGTGCTCTTTTTTGTCGCGCTGCATGACTATGGCAAGTTCGATGTGCGTTTTCAGCTTCGTGTTAGGCCTATCTGGCAGACGCTCTATCCGAACGCGGGAAGCTACGATGCCCTTCCGGCGATACATGATTGCCATACGTATTATCATGGTGAACGAGGCTTGGCCTGGTTCATGAAAGATCACGGAAGAATGCTCGGACTTGAATCTAATGACTCAAACACTGGTCTGAGTTTTTTGGATGATCCAGAAGAATCCTCCTCGAATCTTTGGCAGAACTGGAAATCATGGCTGGAGGCTGTCGCTGGCCATCACGGTTACGTAAGGCCTTCTGAATATATAGATATCGCGTCATTGCCGCCGACATGCGACCGGCGTTTAGCAGTAGTTGACCGAGAAGCCAGAACTGAATGGCTGGCGGCATTGGAGCAACTCTTTTTAAAGCCCGTTGGGCTCTCCATCAACGATTCTCCTCCTGACTGCTCACCACTCATGGCTGGTTTTTGTTCCGTTAGTGATTGGCTCGGGTCGCGGTGTGATGCCGACAATTTTGTTTATCATTATCAGGCAATGGAGCTGAATGAGTATTTCGAGGCGATACGTGAGGGCGATGCCCGTCGGGTCCTCCGTTTTGCCGGTATCATCGGTCATCCACGTCAATACGGCAGCGTAAGTGATTTGCTTGAGCATGACGATCAGCCCCGCTCTTTGCAAACTATAGTAGACAGACTGCCGCTTGAGCCTGGTTTGACTATTATCGAGGCCCCAACAGGCAGCGGAAAGACGGAAGCGGCGCTTGCTTATGCCTGGAGACTCATCAATGCTGGACTGGCAGATTCAATTGTATTCGCTTTGCCGACACAGGCCACCGCTAATGCTATGCTCGGGCGTCTCAGGCGAATTGCTCCACTGCTCTTCGCTGATCATCTTAACTTACTGTTGGCCCACGGCTCGGCTCGTTTTAATAAAGAATTTGCTGAAATAAAACATGCAACACTCAAAGGGTATGAAAAGGAAGACGGTTGGGTGCAATGCAGTGAATGGCTGGCTGAGAGCCGCAAACGCGTATTTTTGGGACAGATCGGCGTTTGCACCGTTGACCAGGTGCTGATTTCCGTGCTTCCAGTCAAGCACCGCTTTGTGCGTGGGTTTGGAATCGGACGGAGCGTTCTTATCGTTGACGAGGTGCATGCTTATGATGCTTACATGTACGGTCTTCTGGAAGAGGTATTGCGAGAACAGCACAAAGCAGGTGGATCAGCATTGCTGCTCTCGGCAACTCTTCCCGAGCATCAACGGCAGCAGCTTTGCGATGCCTGGGGTGTAAAGTTAGAGAAACGAGGAGATGAGACGCCCTATCCATTGGCGACTTGGGCTGGCGAACGGACAATTCTGCCTTTCGTTCTCGATCCATCCCAACTCCCACAGAATAATTCCGTGATTGTAGAGCCGATTCGCGTTCCTCAGATTGTGCCCGACGAGAATTTGATTCGTCGTATTGTGGCTGCCGCCGAGCAGGGCGCGCAGGTGGCAATCGTCTGCAACCTGGTTGATATTGCCCAGGGTTTAGCCCGACACTTGAGAACGATGACTGCCTTGCCGGTTGATCTGTTCCACGCCCGCTACTGTTTCATCCATCGCCGGGAAAAGGAACTGGATGCTATTGCCCGTTTCGGTCCAAAAGGAGACCGCGCAAAGGGGCGTATTATTGTGGCGACGCAGGTTATCGAACAGTCCCTTGACCTTGATTTTGATTGGCTAATCACGCAGCTTTGTCCCGTCGATCTCCTTTTCCAGCGCATGGGGCGGTTGCATCGTCATGGTCGCCCTTCCCGTCCGAAGGGGTTCGAAAAGCCTCGATGCACGGTGCTTCTGCCTGACGACGATAGTTACGGTCTGCATGGGGTTATCTACGCAAACAAGCGTTCACTCTGGCGTACTGGACAGAAACTGCTTTCTGCAACAGGAAGAGAGGTTGTTTTTCCTCTTGCCTATCGAACCTGGATAGAGTCGGTTTATCAGGAAGAATCGTGGGAAAATGAACCTGATGATATGACAGCGAGTTATGAAAAATTTAGAGATGAAGTCCAGAATGTTAAGGGATATTTAGCACAACAAATGATTGAGAGAGCAAAGGGGATGAATCCGTTTGCAGATACGGACGAGGCGATTACGGCAGTAACGCGTGACGGCGACATGAACCGGACGGTTATCCCGTACTGCCGGACTTCTCAGGGACGGATGCTGATGGATGGGACCGTTCTGGAGTCGCTGGATGAGCGCCAAAGTCTCGAAGCATTATCATTGAATAGCGTGGGGGTTCCCAAATCTTGGGGCTATTGCTTCGGAGCCGAAGAAATCGACAAAGAAGGGAGGCGCTGGCTTGAGATGGAGCAAGATGGTGAATTCTACACAGGGAAGATAAAGGATGTGACGTTCAGCTATCACAAGGACATCGGATTGGAGAAAAAGAAATGAACTTGCTGATCGAAGAATGGATTCCGGTTCGACCGCTCCCCACGGGAGCGATGAAAAAGATTTCGCTGAAACAACTCCTTTGCGGAAACGAAGCGTGGGAATTGTGCCTGCCGAGGGATGACATGGAGCTTGCTGCTGTGCAGTTGCTGATCTGCATGACGCAGGCGCTCTTTACCCCGAAAGACGATGACGAGTTGAAAGGTCGCATTGCAAAGAGAATTACGTCGGAGGAGTATGATGCAACTATCCATCCGTGTGCCGACTGGTTTAACCTGAATCACCCGAAATTCCCCTTTATGCAGACGCGCAAGGTCGCAGCAAGCATCATTACGCAGATGGATAAACTATTTGCAGGGCTTACAGGTGCAGAGAATTGTTGTTTTATGAATGAGCCCGGCTTGGCGGCACAACTCTGTGGCGGATGTGCTGCAATTGCCCTGTTTAATCAGGCGACCTGCACACCTGGGTTTGGTGGTGGATTTAAGGATCCATTACGTGGTGGAACGCCAATCACAACACTTGTACAGGGCAACCACCTCCGTCAGACTGTCTGGCTTAATGTGCTATCTGACAGTGAAGTCGCACGGATAATGCCATGGCATCATAGCACCAATCGCCAGTTGCCTACGTGGATGGAGCCTATCCAGGCAGGAACAAATCATGCACAAAATATTGGATTTGTACGCGGTCTTTTCTGGCAACCAGCGCATTTGGAGTTGCTACCCCCAATTGACGTAAACAGTTTTTGTTCATGCTGTGGCTGCAGTATAGCGCACGGTTATCCGGGATTCTCGAAAGCCAAGTTTTCAAACTATTCCGTAGAAAATACTTGGCCGCACCCGCATTCTCCGCGCACTGTGGAGCTCAAGAAAGAGGGAACTTTTAATTCGTGGTTTATGTCATTCAACATTACTGCGCCGGCATGGACCCAATTGAACAGGTTTGTAGCTCAATTATCCCCGCAAGGAAAAATTGAGGGGTATGAGCCAGCGGCAGTTGTGCTTCAATCCAAAAAGCTCTATGGATTTAAAGCACAAAAACTACGATTGCTAATAGGCGGTTATGTACGAAGAAAGGCATCTATAGTTGATCGTCGTCACGAGGTATTTACTCTCAATCACGGTTGGGATCGGCACACAAATGTAATTAATGAAATTGTTTCATTAGGAACTGCCTACAAAGAAGCCATAAGAGTGGCGCTATTCTTTTTTTGCAAAGGCATGAAGGACAAGACTCACAAATTGAAGGGCCTTGGGGACAAAATAGAATTGCCGAAAGTTGCGGTAACCCAATTCTATCGCAGATCGGAACCGACAATTGAGAACACACTTGCATGCATTGACTTTGAAAATCCTGAACCGGTATTGACTAAGATGCGAAAAGAACTCAGAAGTATTACTGAAGAACTTTTCGAAGAATCAGTAAGGCCTTACTTGAATGACCCGGAACTTATGAAGACAATGGTCGCTGTAAGAAAAATTTATCTACGGAACAAACTATACGATCTTGAACCACAACGAGATAAAGGAGGGGACAATGGAACAACAGAAACTACCTGATTTCATGGTGCTATATAAAGTATGGGAACATTTGCCACCCGGTGCAAAAGCTGAGCTTAGACGTGTCCGTAGGCCACAGGAGTTGATAGAGGTGCCAGCCTTTTACCGCTTGTTCAGTGGAAATGCTGAGCAGGAGTGGGAAAAACAAGCATACCAGCGTTTGATTTTCTGCCTGCCTTATATCAGGCACAAGAACGGTGCGGACAGCTTAGGCAAGGCTATCGCCGGAGGGCGAAAAGTCAGTGAGAAGCGGCTATTTCAGGTGATCCGCTCCGATGCCCCTAATGACATGATCCAATTGCGCCGAATACTACAGATGGTTGAGCCATCCGCAGATTGGTTCATGTCGGCAAAGCTTCTTTGGTATTGGAACGAGCGAAGTAAACGTGACTTACTAGAAGGCTATTTCATGAATCAGTCGAGAAAAATAAACCATCCATAAAGAAAGGGAAAAATCATGGACAAGAATTTTATCAATTTTCACATTCTGATTTCTCACAGCCCCTCATGCCTCAATCGCGACGATATGAATATGCAGAAGTCCGCTGTATTCGGCGGCAAGCGTCGTGTGCGTATCTCCAGTCAGAGTCTCAAGAGGACCATGCGCACTAGCGACTATTATCGCAACCATTTGGGTGAAGCGAGCATCCGTTGCAAGCACTTGGATTTGCTAAAGGAAGAATTCTTACAGCTGCTGAACGGTGAATTTGAAGAGAACATTATTCAGGAAACGCTGGAGCGTTTTGTAAGAACAAAAACTAACGATGATACTGATGAAGATTCAGAAAGTGAAGGCAATGATAACTCTGAGAAAAAATTGGCTGTAGCTCCTTGGGTAAAAGAAGAGTTCAGGATTTTGTGTCAGGCAGTCAAGGAAGTCAAACAAAAAGGACTGGCTGAAGATGAACGACAAAAGGCAATGGAAAAATATGAAAAGCAAAAAGGAAAGAAGAAAAAGGATGCTGAGTATTTCATGGATCAAATATATACAAAGAAGATTGAAAATAGAATAGCCGTACATGCTGAAGCTCTTTCGAAAGCTGTCGGGTCTGCTGTTGATGTTGCGCTATCAGGACGCATGGCAACATCAGGCCTTATGACAACGATTGACGGGGCTATGGCAGTTGCGCATTCTGTTACAACACATGCAGTGGATGCAGATATCGATTGGTTCACAGCGGTGGATGATCTACAAAAAAAGGGCTCCGGTCATCTTGACACTCAGGAGTTTTCCAGCGGTGTTTTCTACAGATATGCCAGCCTCAATCTCAAGCAACTACAAATGAATCTTGGTCTCATTTCCGACGTAAAGGCACTGGAAACTTCCGAGAGTCGAAAAAAAGCTCTCGTAATTGCCTCTCATTGGCTTCACTTGATGGCTACAGTCGTACCTTCGGCAAAACAGCAGAGCTTCGCCGCTCATAATCTTGCCGATATGGCAATGGTTTCCTTCTCTGATCTTCCTGTCTCGCTGGCGAATGCCTTTGAAGCGCCAGTTAAGCATGAAGATGATGGTGGGTTTCTCAAACCCTCGATCAAGGCGCTTCATAAATACTGGCAGGCCGTTCACACCGGCTATGGTCTAGATGAGAGATGCGGTGAGTTCGCTCTGACGGATGCACCACCAGCAGGAGTGAAGGCCGCAAAAACGCTGGAAGAGCTGAAGTTGTGGGTGCTCGGCAACGGTGAGGTGTAACCATGCGGGAATTTCTCATTCTCAAATTGCACGGCCCTATGCAGGCTTGGGGCGAGCATACCTTCGAGGGGTTGCGACCATCCGCCAATTTTCCCACGAGAAGCGGTATGTTGGGGCTTCTCGGCGCATGCCTCGGCATCAAACGTAACGACCGTCTGAGACTTCAAACATTGGCAGATAGTGTCGGAATGGCGGTACGCTTGGACAAACGGAGCTTAATCCGCAAAGATGGAACGAAACGTCCATTGCGCGTGATGAAGATCACTGACTATCATACTGTGAAAGACGCTCGCGAAGATTATGCCGGGCTGAAGAGCCACGAAACCATCCAAACCTGGCGTGAGTACTTATATGATGCTGAATTTACCGTGGCGATTTGGAATTATCCAAACGCCGTAATCAGCCTGGACGATCTGGAAAAATCGGTAAAACAGCCATTCTTCACGCCGTACCTGGGACGGCGCAGTTGCCCGATTGCACGGCCATTGTTTCAAGCGCGACAGAAATCATCGGATGTTCTGGAAGCCTTCAAAGGAATAGAACCGCCGGGCGGGACGATCTATAGCGAAGAAAAGGTGAGCGACCGCATGAAGCGAGTCCGTGACGTACCGCTCATCCATCAGCCGCGCCAGTTTGCCGCGCGGAACCTCTATGTTCACGGAGGTGACAATGTATCTGAGTAAAGTCATGATAACCGGGGCAGCCTGCCGCAATCCCTATGAAATTCACTGCGTATTATGGAATCTGTTCCCTGAAGCGAAAGATGCTGAACGTGATTTTCTCTTCCGTGTCGGGCAGTTGGACCAAAACCAAGCCGAGATACTGATGCAATCGGCACGAGAGCCGGAAACTTCATCAAAATTTGCGCGAATACTGGCTTCCAGGGAATATCCGTTATCGATGCTGGCTGACCAGCGGTTGCGGTTTCTTCTTGTTGCCAACCCGGTGAAAACTATCATCGATGAAGGTGGACGGAAAAACACCAAAGGAGATCCAAAGAAATGTCGTGTGCCACTTGTGCGTGAGGAGGAACAGCGCTCATGGATAGAACGGAAATTTGGGGATGCAGCAACAATCGAGTCCCTTGTTATTGATCCCGTATCATCGCTCCGATTCAGGAAAAGCAAGGAAGACAGGGCTGGGAAGATACAGCCTGTCAATTTTCAGGGTGTCCTCGCGGTAACAAAACCGGAAGCCATGGTGGAATTGGTGCAAAGCGGCGTAGGTCCAGCCAAAGCATTCGGGTGTGGTATGCTTTCTCTTGCAAGGGCATAGGCCAAAGGCTTCGGCTGCGGGCTCATGCTGGTGAGGCGGGTGTGAGCGTTCGGGCTCGTGCGGTTGGGATGTGAGGTCGTGACATTTTGTCACGGGCTGACGTTGGCTGAAATTCCGGAAAAAGGGTGGGGGCAAATTGCCACCCCCCTTTATCGAACCGTCCGAAATAACCGGACAGTTGCTGATAAATGGTTCTTTCATTGTGGAGCTTGGTAAAGGGTAGGGACATCCTGTCCCCCTCCTTGAGGAGTTCAGTCGTAGACATTATGTCGACAACTCAGTTGTCCGATAAAATCGTACAACTGAAATATTCTCAACCACAGGCTGATTGAGGAGTTCAAAATATGCCGCAACCATTTGTCCACTATGCCGAACTGCTCGGCCAGATCAAACAACGCATCAGGCAGGGGCAGACCCGGGCCATGCTGTCCGCCAATGCTGAGTTGATCAACATGTATTGGGACATCGGTAGAATGCTTCAAGAGCGACAGCACAGGGAGGGCTGGGGAGCTGCGGTCATACCCCGGCTGGCGCGCGATCTCCGCAATGAGCTTCCTGAAATAAAAGGGTTTTCCGAGCGGAATATAGGGAGGATGATAGCCTTTTACCGCGCCTATCCCGCACTCGGTCCAATTTTGCCACAGGCTGTGGCAAAAATAAAGCCCCCGGTTAAAAAGGAATGCGCAATGAATACAGATGTGAAGTCGTGACATTTTGTCACAGGATGATGTTGACTGAAAATCGGGGAAAGGAGGGCGGCAAATTGCCACCACCCTTCATTACGGCAGACAGAAAAAGGAGGGGTACAATTTGTACCACTCCTTTCGATGGTAGCTTGAAGATGATATTGAAGGAAGATCACATGTATCGCTACGCCACCTCGCGCAGCACTTCGGGATGCTTGGCTGCTATGCGGAGGAGTGTTTTGGCCGCGCCCGACGGCGACCGGCGGCCCTGCTCCCAGTCGCGGAGGGTGCGCGCGGAAATGCCGAGAAGCGTTGCAAATTTGTCCTGCGACAGGCCGGTCTTTGCGCGGGCTTCGGCCACCAGCGCCCTATCCGCTGGAATGATTTCGTCTTTCTCCACGGTCCCGTCCTTGCGCGTTACTAAACGGCGGATTGATCCATCCGGTTTGGGAATGAAACGGGTCTTTCGCGCCCATTCAACCTTACCGCCTTTGTCAATGGTCTCGATGAAACGGCGTACTGCTTCTTTAGCTTTGCTCACGTTCAAACACCTCCTTGATTCGTTTCAGCCATGGCCGTGGCACGTCGTCGCGATCTCCTTTTCCGTATGCCGTGACCAGAACGATCTGTCCTTCAGCAGTCCGGAGATAATAGATGACTCGTGCGCCGCCGCGTTTCCCTTTTCCTTTGGCGGCCCAGCGCATTTTGCGGCAGCCTCCAGTTCCGGGGATGACATCGCCCGTTTCGGGATGCTCGCACAGAAATTCTTGCAGAGAGATAAACTCGTCATCGGTAAACAGTGCGTCTCTCAATTCGGCAAAGGGCGGCAGTTCAATGAATTCCCAGAGCATGACCAAGTATACGGCAATGCCGTATATGAAGTCAAGAAGGAAGTGACATCATTATGACCGAACTCATTCTCCCACCGCTTAAGCCTATTCCTATGAAGGACCGTGTTTCGGTCCTATTCGTGGAGAAGGGGAACCTCGACGTTCTTGACGGCGCGTTTGTGATCGTGGACAAGACAGGCGTGCGGACGCACATTCCCGTGGGCGGAGTGGCGTGTCTGATGCTGGAGCCGGGGACGCGGGTGTCCCATGCGGCGGTGACGCTCGCTTCGCGGGTGGGGTGTCTGCTCGTTTGGGTTGGTGACGGTGGGGTGCGGCTGTATGCCTCGGGCCAGCCGGGAGGGGCGCGAGCGGATCGGCTTCTCTATCAGGCAAAGCTGGCGCTGGATGACAATGCCCGATTGAAAGTCGTCCGCAAAATGTACGCCATGCGATTTAAGGAAGAACCGCCGGAAAGACGCAGCGTGGAACAACTGCGCGGCATCGAGGGTGTCCGGGTCCGAAAGATGTATGATCTACTTGCAAAGCAGTATAAGGTTGAATGGAAACATCGAAACTACGATCACACGGAATGGGGGAGTGGTGACGTGCCGAACCGGTGCCTCAGTTCCGCAACGGCCTGTCTCTATGGTATCAGCGAGGCGGCGATTCTGGCTGCTGGGTATGCCCCGGCTATTGGTTTCATCCATACCGGCAAGCCGCAGTCCTTTGTGTATGACATCGCTGACATTTTCAAGTTCGAAACCGTTGTTCCCGTGGCGTTCCGAATCGCGGCTAGGAACCCCGGTAATCCGGAGAGAGACGTTCGAATAGCCTGCCGGGATGCATTCAGGCAATCCAAAGTGCTTCAACGGATAATCCCCGCCATTGAACAGGTTTTAGCAGCTGGTGGTCTGGAAGTGCCGAAGCCGCATGAAGAGGCTGTTGCTCCTGCAATACCCAATAAGGAGGGTATCGGAGATGCTGGTCATCGTGGTTGAGAATGTGCCGCCTCGTTTACGGGGACGGTTGGCAATATGGCTGCTCGAAGTGCGGGCCGGGGTCTATGTCGGAAAGGTTTCGCGCCGTGTGCGTGAAATGATTTGGGGACAGATTGAAAAGGGAATGGAGGAGGGGAATGTGGTCATGGCCTGGACGACGAATACGGAATCGGGTTTTGACTTTATGACTCTTGGCAAAAATCGTAGAATACCGAAGGAAATGGACGGCATCAAGCTCGTATCGTTTCTACCGGGAAACGGGGCTTCAATTGGTGCAGACTCATAAGTGACGTGATGGGTAGTTTTATGGCATTTTGTTCGGTAGATTACTGACCCTCGAAATTGCTTCATGATTTCGGGGAGGTAGCGGAAGTATGTTCCCCGCACGTGCGGGGATGAACCGGCAACCGATTTCACGGAAATAAATTATCGGCAATGTTCCCCGCACGTGCGGGGATGAACCGCGCTTCATTTCTTCTTGGGCCTGAAACACCTCATGTTCCCCGCACGTGCGGGGATGAACCGCCAGCGGTTCACTTTACCATGCAGGTATTGTTATGTTCCCCGCACGTGCGGGGATGAACCGAGGAAAGTGCGCTCGGGAGGGTTGTGATTACCATGTTCCCCGCACGTGCGGGGATGAACCGAACAAACGGTAACAAGGAGGCCGCCCATGTCAATGTTCCCCGCACGTGCGGGGATGAACCGTAGAAATTATATTGGCCGGTTGGAAAGCGGACATGTTCCCCGCACGTGCGGGGATGAACCGCGTTCGGCCTCGATGAAGCCATAACCTATACCATGTTCCCCGCACGTGCGGGGATGAACCGCACCACTGGCAATATTGGCTGATAACGTGGGAATGTTCCCCGCACGTGCGGGGATGAACCGATGTTAGACCGTATTTCTCCGAGTCTCTTGAAATGTTCCCCGCACGTGCGGGGATGAACCGAGAGATTCCCCTTTGGCATCACAGGATGATCGATGTTCCCCGCACGTGCGGGGATGAACCGCAAAAGCATCCCCGGGGTGCTGCTCCAGCAGAATGTTCCCCGCACGTGCGGGGATGAACCGGCGCAGGGCAAGACCTGCCCGAATGTTTCAATATGTTCCCCGCACGTGCGGGGATGAACCGCTGGAGCTTGCCGTCATGAAACGGCAGCTGGCATGTTCCCCGCACGTGCGGGGATGAACCGGTTGCCGACGCAGTATGTTGGACCACCGCCGAATGTTCCCCGCACGTGCGGGGATGAACCGTGGATATAGCCTCCGCCGGGCTTCGGGATCTTATGTTCCCCGCACGTGCGGGGATGAACCGGTTGAAGCCCTGCCCGTTTTGTGGATCAAAAAATGTTCCCCGCACGTGCGGGGATGAACCGGGACGGGATTATGAGCGTAACGCGACTGTTATATGTTCCCCGCACGTGCGGGGATGAACCGGCTTCGACGCCCACTTTGTCCCGAATCCCCAGATGTTCCCCGCACGTGCGGGGATGAACCGCGCCTTGTCCTCATCGGTGATGGCGGGCACTTATGTTCCCCGCACGTGCGGGGATGAACCGAGGGTTCATCATCGTCGTTCTTTTCTGGATGAATGTTCCCCGCACGTGCGGGGATGAACCGGTTATTCTTGGCCAAAGGACCCATCCTCATATATGTTCCCCGCACGTGCGGGGATGAACCGCGAAATAGACCTATCTGTAGCTGCCGGCAAAGATGTTCCCCGCACGTGCGGGGATGAACCGGCCGCTTCGCAGCGGGGACTGACCGGCCTTGGATGTTCCCCGCACGTGCGGGGATGAACCGTCGTTGTCGAACGGGACGCCATCTCAGCTTTAATGTTCCCCGCACGTGCGGGGATGAACCGATGTTTTATTTTCTTCGACATCTACGGCCTCCATGTTCCCCGCACGTGCGGGGATGAACCGATGGTGCTGCCGGTGCCCCGGCTTTTCTCCGGATGTTCCCCGCACGTGCGGGGATGAACCGGTGCGATACAAGGCAGAGATTAAAGTCATATTATGTTCCCCGCACGTGCGGGGATGAACCGTTCGGCTTGATCTCGAGTCTGCCCGTTGCTATATGTTCCCCGCACGTGCGGGGATGAACCGCCTGCACCGAACGCAGGGGGCTCGGTCGGCTCATGTTCCCCGCACGTGCGGGGATGAACCGTAGTTCATATCATTACCCCTTTCCTTGTGCGGATGTTCCCCGCACGTGCGGGGATGAACCGGCTGGGGATATTTACGAGGACGACATAGCACAATGTTCCCCGCACGTGCGGGGATGAACCGGGTCTATGGCGATGCCGCCGCGAATAGATGAAATGTTCCCCGCACGTGCGGGGATGAACCGTCCATTTGACGGAATATTTAAAGCCCGGAGATATGTTCCCCGCACGTGCGGGGATGAACCGTGTTTCCGGAGGAGTATCGTAGTGATATTTGAATGTTCCCCGCACGTGCGGGGATGAACCGTAGAGGTAGAGCCACTGTCCTTCGGTGAGTCCATGTTCCCCGCACGTGCGGGGATGAACCGTGCCCATTCTGTAAAAAAACATCCACGACCGAATGTTCCCCGCACGTGCGGGGATGAACCGTCCGTCATCCTCGCGTCGAAGCAGTTCTCATGATGTTCCCCGCACGTGCGGGGATGAACCGATGCCCGCGTGCCTGGCGACCACTTCTATTGTATGTTCCCCGCACGTGCGGGGATGAACCGGCTGATATCGGCGGTGATCCTTGCGTTAAGCTATGTTCCCCGCACGTGCGGGGATGAACCGCTTTTCCCTTCCCTTTTATCCTCTCCCCTCAGATGTTCCCCGCACGTGCGGGGATGAACCGGTATCCATAGCCGGTCAACCCGGCACCGGAGAATGTTCCCCGCACGTGCGGGGATGAACCGCACGAGATGGACATTGACGAGATGGTCTACATATGTTCCCCGCACGTGCGGGGATGAACCGGAAGTAAAGCCTACAGGGGGAAAACATGAACAATGTTCCCCGCACGTGCGGGGATGAACCGTCTGGCGACTGCGGACGCGATGTTTTTTCTGCATGTTCCCCGCACGTGCGGGGATGAACCGAGGATGTGCTGTCATTCAGACGCACAAAAGTCATGTTCCCCGCACGTGCGGGGATGAACCGAGGAAGGAATGCTTTGGTGACAAGGTAGATGCATGTTCCCCGCACGTGCGGGGATGAACCGTCAAAAACTAATGTAAGGAGACGCGCGCAATGATGTTCCCCGCACGTGCGGGGATGAACCGGCGATCAAATCGATCGTGCTGGGAGATCCGGCATGTTCCCCGCACGTGCGGGGATGAACCGCCGGACGGTGTGGCTGGGCGTTGTAATTTGGCATGTTCCCCGCACGTGCGGGGATGAACCGATCGTCGTGGAACGCGGCCTCGTCGATCACCGATGTTCCCCGCACGTGCGGGGATGAACCGGCAATGCCGATCATGGTGCAAATCGCTATGAAATGTTCCCCGCACGTGCGGGGATGAACCGTTGAATGTGGTTTTAAACTGAGGTAGGTGTAAATGTTCCCCGCACGTGCGGGGATGAACCGTTTTTCGGATTTGCCCGCTCAGTCCAGGTAATATGTTCCCCGCACGTGCGGGGATGAACCGTGGATATGGACACGAATTGCATCTGGATATAAATGTTCCCCGCACGTGCGGGGATGAACCGGAAACCGGAACAGGTCTCGGCGATCTGGACGTATGTTCCCCGCACGTGCGGGGATGAACCACAGCAGACACAATATATTCTCCTTCCCTTGACATCCTTCCCCGTGCTTGTTACTATCCAGTATCCACCACGCGACATCAGGAGAATTATCATGAAATGGACGGAGAAACTGGCGACCGGCATCAGCACCATCGACAGCCAGCACAAGGAACTGTTCAAACGGATCAATAACCTGGTCATCGCCATAAAACAGCAACGCTGCAAGTCCGAGATCGACGGGACGATCAAGTTCCTGGATGATTACGCGCGGGTCCACTTCTCCGAGGAGGAAAAACACATGCGCGATACGAACTATGGCGGGTTGGAGGAGCAGCGGGAGGACCACAAAAAATATCTTGCGGTGCTTGCCGATCTGAAGGAACAGGCGTCGCTTCCCCGGGTGCAGGGCGTCTCCTATGATCTGTCCGCAACCACGAACCAGGTGGTGGTGGACTGGATCGTCGACCATATCATGAAGGTGGATATGAAGTTCGGCGCCTTCCTGAGAAGCAGGAAGAGTTCGGAGTGATCAGTTCCCCCGATAGAAACGTTCGAGGGCAGGCTGCGTTCGGAGTAATTATAGCAAACGCAATAATTGTTGTTATATCATTTGTAGGGCAACCCTTCAGGGTTGCTTAAAGCAAGGCTAAAGCCTTGCCCTACATGTAACAATATTTTATGCGCTTGCATTAGTTAGGTGAGAATTGCCTTTAAAGAGATTTCATGAGTTCATTGTGCATTCCCAACTCCCAACTCCCAACTCCCAACTCCCAACTCCCAACTCCCAACTCCCAACTCCGAACTCATTGCTCCGAACTGTATTTAATCACTCCGAACTATTATCTATCAAGTATCTCCCGAACCTTCTTCAGAAGATCCGAAGGGCTGATGGGTTTCAAGACAACATCAAAATCCGTCTCGGGGGTCTCTTTTTTGAACACCATGTCCGCAGTATATCCGCTCATGAACAGGGCCTTGATATCCGGGCGGATCTTTTTTATCTCCAGATACGCTTCCTTTCCGTTCTTCTTCGGCATGATGATATCGAATACGAGGAGATCTATCCCTTTCCTGTTATCGAGGAACTTCCCCACAGCCTCCTCACCGTCAGCGGCTGCAATGACCCGATAGCCGGAGTTTTCCAATACCTGTCCGGCGAGGTCGCGTACGGTTTTGTCATCCTCGGCTAAAAGCACGGTTTCCGTTCCCCGCGCGAGCTCGGCGGGAGCAGTGGCCGGTTTTTCGACGGCAGCCGTGGCGAGCAAGGGAAGGTATATCGTGAATGTTGTGCCTTTTCCCGGTTCGCTGTATACCTCGATATAACCGTGGTGCTGCTTTATGATGCCATATACCATAGAGAGACCGAGTCCCGTGCCTTTCCCGACCTCCTTGGTTGTAAAGAAGGGCTCGAAGATCCTGCGGCTGATGTTTTCATCCATGCCGATACCGGTATCCGTTATCGACAGGCATGCGTACGTCCCGGGCCGGCCGTAGGCATGGGTCCTGATAAAATCCTCTCCCATTTTAAACGCTCCCGATTCCAAGCGCAACATTCCGCCGTTCGGCATGGCGTCCCGGGCATTGGCCGCGAGGTTCATCAGCACCTGTTCGATGTGCATGCCGTCGGCCAGCACCGGCAGGCCTTCTTCCGCGAGCATGGTCTTGAATTCGATGTCCTCGCCGATGATTCTTCCCAGCAGATGTTCCGTCCGCCCGATGATGTCGTTCAGGTCGATCGGCTTCAGGTCGATGACCTGCTTCCGGCTGAAGGAAAGAAGGCTTTGCGTCAGATGCGCCGCCCGTTCTGATGATGCAATGATGTGCTGCACAAAGGGACGATCCGGATTGCCCGCATCCATTTTCATCAGGAGAAGGTGGCTGTATCCGATGATCGCCGTCAGGATATTATTGAAGTCATGAGCTATCCCGCCTGCCAGCTGACCGACAGCCTCCATCTTCTGCGCCTGGCGCAGCTGGTTTTCGAGCAGTTTCAGCTGAGTGATGTCGGTGATCAGGCTATCCACGGTGATCACCTGTTCTGTGCCGTCGGCGCGCGAAACCGGCGTGTGCCTGACCCAGCGGATAGAGCCGTCCTTGTGAATGATCCTGTGCTCAAAGGGAGCGGCGGGCGCCCCGGACAGGACCGCGTTCGTCTGTTCGATGACGGTATTCCTGTCCCCATCGAATATCATGCGGTACCAGAGGCCTGGGTCTGCATTGTATTCATTCGAGGTGTAGCCGGTTACGGTTACACACCCCGGGCTGTGATACGTTGCGATGGCGCGCCCATTCTCAACGTCGATGGTAACGATATAATCGGTCACTGATCTGACGAGCCGCTTGTAGCGGTTTTCACTTTCCCGCAAGGCGCTGATCGTCTCTTTGCGGCTTTCCTCGACGCCGACAGCGGATGCAACTATTTCCAGAAATTTCAGCTCAACATCGGAAAGCATGGGGTCGATCTGATAGGCAGTACAGAGGGCACCGACGAAATCGCCGCCGAAGGACACGGCCTTGCCGATATAGGTCTTTAATCCGTAGCTGCTCACGTGCGGATCTGTTTGTGCGTAGGAAGTGGCCGGAAGGTCCCGGATCACGCACACATCCTGTCCTCCTTTTTTTATAATATCGTAGCAAAAATGGCCTTCGGGTTTAGCTCTGGGTTCAAAATCCGGAGGCGTATTCCATTGCCCCAGCGCGTATAAGGTGTCCCCTTCCAGACGATAGTAAATCGCGCAGGCGGCATCCAGTTGTTCCCCGCACAAGGCAACCAGCCGGTTGATATTCTCATCCGGGTTCGGACCGAAACTTAAAAGACACTCGTTCAACATGATGAGCCGCTTTTCCGATTGCTTGCGCGCGGTGACGTCCTGAACGGTTGAGATCATCATGTTCTGCTCGAATACGGGAATATTGACGGCATTGACAAGCTTCTTTTTTCCGGTCATCGTCGTAATTTCCATGTTTTCCCATCGCATACGCGATGGATCGCCCGTGGCGATATCAGTGATTATTCTCTCCTTTATTGCTTTTCTCTGAACAGGATCAGGATACACATGACTGAAGAATTCCGTTACATTCACCAGAACCGTATCCGGCCAGCCATAGATCTCTTCAAAGGCGGAGTTCATATAGATCGCTTTGCCGTTCTTGATATCGTTCACCCCAAGTCCGATCGGCAGGTTGTCCATGACCGCTTCTATAAAGACATTACGCTCTCTCAGCGAATTTTCCAGCTGTTTTCGTCCCGTTATATTCCTGACCGCTTCGATCCCCGCAACGATCTCCCCGGATTCGTTCTTAAGCGGAGATACCGTTATTTCGACATGGAGCGGCCCATTGGCGGTCTGGACCGTTCTCTCCGTTGTATGGATCATGCCGTCCTTGAATGATGCCGCCAGTGCGCAGTTATCACAGGTCTGGTCTTTCTGTTCATAGGCCTGGTAGCAATATTCTCCGATATGATCGCCATGGAGGTTTTTGTCGACCTGGTTCTGGTATATGACCCTGAAATCCAAGTCCTGGATGCTGATCCCGTCGCCAATGGCCGCGATGATTGCTTGCGACTTGTTCTTTTCGTTGATCAAGGCAACTTCCGCCTGTTTCCTCTCGGTGATGTCCCGGATGATGCTCTGAAATAAAATCTTTCCGTCGCTGTCGATAAGGCGTGAACTGACCTCGACCGGGAATGCCTCTCCGTTTTTTCGCAGGTGTACGGTCTCAAAGATCATCCCGCTTTGCGCCCGCACCTGTTGCATCTGTCCCGTAATATCAGGCCATGTTTCTGGAGAGCGAATGTCCCTGATATGCAACCGGAGCAGTTCGTCGCGTGAATAGCCGTAGGCCGCTATTGCCCGGTCATTTGCTTCTAATATTTTCCCCTCCGGGTCACAGAGAAGGATTATGTCATTCGCGTATTTGCTCAGGTAGTCGTATCTCTGTGACAGCACTTTGCTCGCCAGTTCCGCATCGTACTGCTTCCGGGCGTACTCCGTGATTTTTTTGCGCCACCAGAAGACGATGGCCAGGCTTGTGGCCGCGATCAGGAGGACGCTCGCGAACGTCACCTGCCGGGCTTGTGTGACGATAGGCGCGTAAATTTCCGTGAGGTCCATTTTGGCGACCAGGAACCAGGATGTCTGGGGGACAACTCGCAGGGTGGCAAGCACCGGCACAGCTCGGTAGTCACGTTGTTCGACAACGCCCTTATTCCCGGCCCGGGCGGCATCGATGTCCCGCATCTTTGATTCGTCGAGCGGAATCCTGAACGTGAGGGCGGTTTGTTCCCGATGGCGGAGGTCATTGAGAAAAAGTATATCCCGTCCTTCAAGGCGCAAGAGAACGGTTTCCGCTGTCTCGCTCTGACCCTGCCACGTTTGGATTAAGGGGTATAAAAATGAGTGCGGGTCTATGTCGAATACGATCGCTCCGATCAGGACGTCGGAAGATCCTTTGCGCAGAATGAAGGGGGCGACGAGGTCAAGATGAATGTCTGTGGAGGCAGGTTTGCTGTGAATGTCGGAGAGGACCGCGTGTTTCGCGTTAAACGCTTCAGAAAGCGCTTTTCTTGTCGGCGGGTCCAACTGCGATTGCCGGTCACCCTTTATTGTTGAGATCCTGATGATCCCCTGGGCATCAACGAGATAAACGCTTTTATAGTCATAGGTCTCCGCGCGGGACTTCATCCAGTCAAGCAGCTCTTGTTTGAGCCCGGGTGCTTCGGGAGTTTCCAGGAACTTCCGGACCGCCGCTGCTATAAACGTGTTTTTGAAGATCACCGTGGCATTTCCCAAACGCTCCTTGCGCCAGGTGGTGATCTGATCGACCTTGAGGTCTGCAATGGCGGACAACTCGTTCTGGATGCTTTTTTTAATATGTTCTTTTTGGGTGAGGTAGTACAGATATCCCGCAGATACTATGCAGAGCGCAAGCATGATGAAAAGGAGAACCATCTTATAACGCATATGGTCGGAGCCGGGACGTGATGCCATGAAAGGGCGCCTCTTTTCGTCGTAAACGGTTGATATAGTAATTATTGGGTGCTGCTCAGATGGCTTGGAATTGAACCGCGATACGTTTTTAACCGTCACATTGCATAGTGTCGTCATTCCTGAACGCGTTCATCGGGAATCCAGCGGTTTTCAACGGTCCCGGGTCCCGGATAAGGGCTTCCGGGGAAATCGGATAGTGGTTGCCGCATCGTTCCGATTATTGATGCATTGATTTTATCAGACAGTCGGCATATTGTCAATGAAGCCAGGCTTTTCAACGCGCTCAGGGCGGTCCCTATCTGATTATTGTCAATGTCACTCTCTTCGTAATGAATCTTTTATGACACGATAATGCCTCTCAAACACACTTTTCGTTTGATTTTATCCCTCCGGGATGTTATTATTTTCGGCACTGCTCAAAAAGAGCGAAATACCCTGAGGTTGCCGATACATATGATGAAAAAATGGTTGGAAACGACCCGTGAAACGGTCACCAAGCTGGCTCGATCCGCCTGGGAACAGTTCAAGATATTCTGGTTCACCATCGCGGTGCCGTGGCTCAAGCATCTTACTCCCGGGAAGGCATTGAAGCTCCTGGGGATCGCTTTCGTATCCGGTGTTCTCTTTGTCGCGTTCCTGTTCTTCATTCTCTCGTTCGGTCTGCCGACCGTGGAGTCGCTCAAGGACTACAAGCCAAGCCCGGGCACGACGATCCTTGCCGAGGACGGCCGGGTGCTGGGCCAGATCAAGATCGAGAAGGGCATCTACGTACCCCTCAAGCGCATACCGAAGTACATGGTGAACGCGCTCCTGGCGACCGAAGACCCTCGCTTCTTCCAGCACACGGGCATAGACTATCGCGGTATTCTGAGGGCGGCGCTCAAGAACATCATGGCGGTCCGCGTGTCGCAGGGCGGCAGCACCATCACGCAGCAGCTCACCAAGGTGGTGTTCCTGTCGCCGGAGCGGAAATTCAAGCGCAAGATCAAGGAGATCATCCTGGCGCGCAGGCTCGAGAAGGAGCTGACGAAGGACGAGATCCTCGAACTCTATCTGAACAAGATCTACTTTGGGCACGGCGCCTACGGCGTGCAGATGGCATCCAAGACCTATTTCGGCAAGAACATCTGGGAGGTAAACCAGGCGGAGGCGGCGCTCCTTGCAGGGCTCCCCAAGTCTCCCTCGGCTTTTTCGCCTTACAGCGACATCGACCTGACCAAGCTCCGGCAGAAGCATGTGCTGAAGCGAATGGTGGCGGAGGGATATCTCACCGAGGAGAAGAGCGTAAAGATCTATGACCAGCCGCTCAACCTTGAGAACCTGAGGCCCCTGGAAGAGATCGCTCCGTTCGTCGTCGATTATGTCCGGAAATATATCGAGAAGAAATACGGGCCTGACACGCTTTACCAGGGAGGGCTCAAGGTCACCACCTCCATTGACATGGACATTCAGCGTACCGCGGGCATCGCGCTCAAGGAGGGACTCCGCGCGCTCGACAAGCGGCAGGGCTTCCGCGGCCGCTTCGGGTTCAAACAGCTCAAGTCCGCGCCGATCGATTGGAGCTCGCTCCACGTCATGGTGAAGCCCGGAGAATCGTTCAATGCCCATGTGCTCGCGGTCGACGATTCCTCGATCACGGTCAAGGGCCGCGGTATGATGGGCTACATCGCGCATGACGACATGGCCTGGGCGCTTATCATTCACAAGAAGACAAAGGACGCGCCCGACGAGTTCAAAAAACCGGCCGCTCTCGTTCAGCCCGGAGACATCATCAAGGTCCGCCTGAAGGCTTACGACAGGAAGAAACAGCTTGCCTCGTTCCTCCTGGAGCAGACGCCGCTGGTGGAGGGCGCGGTCGTATCGATCGAGCCGTTCACCGGATACGTGCGCGCCCTGGTCGGCGGCTATGACTTTGTTGAAGGCGGATTCAACCATGCCATGGAGGCGAAGCGCCAGCCCGGGTCGTCGTTCAAGCCCTTTATCTACGGCGCGGCGCTCGAGAGCGGGTTCACCCCGGCATCCATCCTTATGGACCTGCCGGTGATCCACGAGAAGGATGAATACGATAAGAAGGGGTGGAAGCCGACGAATTACGACGAACGTTTCCTCGGCCCCATGCGTTTGCGGACGGCGCTCGCCCTCTCGCGAAATGCCGTTACGGTCGGCCTGCTCGAGAAGATCGGACTGGACAAGACCATTGATTTCGCCCGGAAGGCCGGCATCACGAGCCCGATCAGCTACGATTACACAACAGCCCTCGGCTCATCAGCGGTGACGCCCCTCGAGCTCACCTCGGCGTACGCGACCTTCGCATCCCAGGGGATACGGACCGGGCCCATCATCATCAAGAGCATCATTGACGGCAGCGGCACGGTGCTCGAGAGCTTTGAACCCCAGCCCGTCGAGGCCATCGACCGTACCACGGCCTATCTCGTCACGAGCCTGCTCAAAAGCGTGGTGGAGGAGGGCACGGGAAGGGGCGCGCAAGTCCTCGGGAAGCCGCTGGCGGGCAAGACCGGAACCACGAACAATTATGTGGATGCCTGGTTCATGGGGTACGCTCCGAGCATCGTCACGGGTGTGTGGGTGGGATATGATAACGCTCAGGCCTCTCTCGGAGACAAAGAGACCGGCGCGCGCGCCGCGCTCCCGATCTGGATCAGAGTCATGGCAAAGGCGCTCGAGGACAACTCCGCCGAGGATTTCATCGCGACCGACGAAGTGGTATTCGTGACGATCGACCCCGAGAGCGGGCTCCTGGCGCGTGAAGGCGCCGCGGAGGTCTATCATGATGTCTTCCGCCGGGGGACCGAACCGACGCAGTACGCGGATACGGTAAAAAAATCGAAGACGAATTTCTTCGATCTGGACCAGGGTGTTGCGAGTGAGGCCACGATGACAAAAATAAATCCTGAAGAGATAACGGACTGACTACAGTTCGGATCATTCGACTGTCGCTCATGATGGTGAGCATGAGTCGAACCAGTTCGGAATACGGAGTCTCGAGAGTCTTTATCCGCAGATTACACAGATTTCACAGATTAAGGACTCAGTCCTGGTTTAAAAATCTGCGTTAATCAGCGAAATCTGCGGATCATATTTGTTACGGACCGTGAATTGCGGAATGGAAGAGGCAACTTGAATGGATTATAAGACGACGCTGAATTTACCGAAGACCGACTTTCCCATGAAGGCCAATTTAAAGGACCTGGAGCAGAGGACGATACTGCGCTGGAAAGAGCAGGGGACCTATGGCCGGATCCAGGAGAGGAACAAGGGAAAGAAGACCTACATTCTGCATGACGGGCCGCCTTACGCGAACGGCCATATCCACATCGGCCACGCGCTGAACAAGATCCTGAAGGACATCATCGTGAAGTACAAGTCCATGCAGGGGTTTTCCTCTCCCTATGTACCGGGCTGGGACTGCCACGGCCTTCCCATTGAGCACCAGGTGCTCAAGAACCTCGGACCGAAAAAGGAGACGATGAGCAAGGCCGAGATACGGACGCTTTGCCGCGAGTATGCCGGAAAGTTCATCGACATTCAGCGGGAAGAGTTCAAACGGCTTGGCGTGTTCGGCGACTGGGACAATCCCTATCTCACCATGAACTATGCCTATGAGGCCGCGATCGTGCGGGAGCTCGGCAAGTTCGTGGGCGCCGGAGGCGTGTATAAAGGGAAGAAGCCGGTGTACTGGTGCGGGTCCTGCGAGACAGCTCTTGCCGAGGCGGAGGTGGAGTATGCGGACCACGAATCGCCATCCATCTCGGTCAGATTCGCGCTGCCGGACGCGGCAAAGGCATTCCCGGTGCTCGCGGGAAAGAACGTCGCGGTCGTGATCTGGACCACCACCCCCTGGACGCTCGTTTCGAACCTTGCCGTGGCGCTTCATCCGGAGTTCGACTACGTTGCCGTTGACATCGGTTCCGACTCGGTCATCATTGTTGCCGAGGCGCTCCTCGCACAGTCCCTCCAGAAGTTCGAGGTGAAAGAGCACCGGGTCATCGAGAAGTTCAAAGGCCGCAAGCTTGAAGGCCTCATGGCGCGCCACCCGTTCATAGACCGGGATTCCCGGGTCATCCTCGGAGAGCATGTCACGCTCGAGGCGGGCACCGGCGTCGTGCATACCGCTCCGGGCCACGGCCAGGAGGACTACGAGGTCGGCATTCGGTACGGTCTTGAAGTGTATGCGCCTGTCGATCATAAAGCCAGATTCACCAAAGAGGCCGGCCAGTTCGCGGGCGAGCACGTGCACAAGGCGAACAAGGGCATCATCACGCTCCTGAAAGAAAAGAACGCGCTGCTTGCCGAGGAAAAAATATCCCACTCCTATCCCCATTGCTGGCGATGCAAGCACCCCGTCATCTTCCGCGCCACCGAGCAGTGGTTCATCTCCATGAAGAACAATGACCTGCTCAAAAAGACCGTGGAGAACGTCCACAAGGTCACCTGGGTCCCGGGATGGGGCAAGGACCGGTTCCTTTCGATGGTCGAGAAGCGGCCTGACTGGTGCATCTCGCGCCAGCGGGCGTGGGGTGTGTCCATCGCGGCATTCACCTGCAAGGATTGCGGCCAACTGCTCCTGGACAGGACGATCATCGACCATGTGGCCGCGATCGTTGAACAGGAAGGCGCTGATGTCTGGTTCACCAGGCCGGCTGCCGCACTGATGCCCCCCGGCATTTCATGCAAAAAGTGCGGGAAAAAGGACTTCGAGAAGGAGATGGACATCCTCGACGTGTGGTTCGATTCGGGCGTGAGCCATGCCGCGGTACTGAAGCAGCGGCCGGAACTCTCCTGGCCCGCGGACCTGTATCTTGAAGGAAGCGACCAGCACCGGGGGTGGTTCCAGTCATCGCTCCTCACGTCCGTGGGAACCACCGGCATGGCGCCCTATCGGACGGTGCTGACGCACGGATTCACCGTTGACGGCTCAGGCAAGAAGATGAGCAAGTCGGCCGGGAACGTGGTCGCGCCCCAGGAAGTGATCGACAAGTACGGGGCGGAGGTGCTCCGGCTCTGGGTCTCGGCAGCGGACTATCGCGACGATGTCCGCATCTCTCCGGAGATCCTGACCCATCTCGCGGAGGCCTACCGCAGGATCAGGAACACCAGCCGCTATCTGCTCGGCAATCTCTCCGACTTCGATCCCGAGAGGGACCGGGTCGCGGACAAGGACCTTGTGGAGATCGATCGCTGGGCACTGCATCGGCTGCAGAAGCTGGTCCAGCGCGTGGAGAAGGCCTACGACGAATTCGAGTTCCATGTCGTGTTCCACTCGCTGCACAACTTTTGCGCCGTTGACATGAGCGCGTTCTACCTCGACATCCTGAAAGACCGGCTCTATACCGCTCAAACGTCATCGCTGCAACGCCGGTCAGGCCAGACCGTAATGCATGCGGTCCTCTCCGCGATGGTCCGCATGATGGCGCCGGTGCTGTCGTTCACGGCGGACGAGGTCTGGGGTTACATGAAAGAGGGCGCAAAAACGACGAGCGTGTTCCTTGCGGAGTTTCCCCGGGTGGAAGAGAAGTATATCGATGACGAACTTGAGGCGCGATGGACTAAGATCCTCGCGGTGCGCGGCGAGGCCGCGAAGGTGCTCGAAGCGCTCCGCAGAGACAAGAAGATCGGACATTCGCTCGACGCGGGTTTGACGCTCTATGTGGCGCCGGAACTGTACGGGCTTCTGAATGCGTATACAAACGACCTGGCCTTCATCTTCATCGTTTCGTCAGTGTCACTGGCACGGTCAGCAGACGCGCCGGCTGACGCTGTTGCGAGCGAGGTGATCAATGGGCTCAGGATCGCGGCCGGGCCGGCCGAGGGCGTGAAGTGCGGCCGCTGCTGGATGTACAGCAAGACCGTGGGGTCCGTGAAAGAACATCCGGAGATCTGCGGAAGGTGCGCGGGGAATCTCTAATAACTTTACCACAAAGACACGAAGACACTAAGAACACCTTCGAGTCTTGGTGCCTTAGTGGTGAAAAGATTTGAGGCAGAATGAAAAATAAATATCTCCAAGCAGGATCGATCGTGGGCATCGTGCTGGTCCTGGACCAGATTACCAAGTATCTCGTGGAGTCGCGCATCCGGCTGCATGACGTTATCATCGTTGTTCCCGGCTTCTTTAATATCACCCATGTGCGCAACAAGGGCGCGGCCTTCGGCATTCTTTCCAATCTGCCGGAGTTCTGGAGGAGCGCGTTCTTCATCGCGGTCACGATCGTTGCCATAGCGGTGATCATCGCACTCATCGTGAAAACACGCGATCGGCTCACGGTGTATGCGTTCTCGCTCATCGCGGGCGGGGCAATGGGCAATGTGGTCGACCGTATCAGGTACGGTGAGGTGGTGGACTTCATCCAGTGGTACGTGAAATCGTACTATTGGCCGTCGTTCAACGTGGCGGATTCGGCCATTACGCTCGGTGTTGTACTGCTGGCGATCGAGATGCTGTTCGGGGCAGGCGCCAAATCACAAGCGCCAATCCAAACGAAGTAATTATTGTTACATTCCTACGGAATCCCCCTCTCCCCACCCTCTCCCCGCCGGGGAGAGGACTAAGGTGAGGGGCAGGAAAGGCTCATCATGCACCCTATACTGTTCGAAATACCCGGAATCACGATCGGGAGCTGGACGCTGGGCCCCATTCCGATCAGGATGTACGGCCTGATGATCGGTATCGGCTTCCTCCTTGCTGTTTTGCTGGCGTCGCGGCGTGCCAGGAAGGAGGGTATCAATCCTGACCGCATCATGGACATGGGCGTTTACCTGCTTATCGCGGCCATTGTCGGCTCACGGGCCCTTTATGTACTGACAACGCTGCGGGAATTCACCGCGAACCCGCTGGATGCCTTCGCGATCTGGAAGGGGGGGCTCGTGTTCTATGGAGGTCTGATCGCCGCCGTCCCTGTCGGGATCTGGTACGTGCGGAAGCACAAACTACCGGTCTGGAAGATCGCGGACATCGTGGCGCCTTACATCGCTCTTGGACACGCATTCGGCAGGCTCGGCTGTTTTTTCGCCGGATGCTGTTACGGATCCCTGTGCAGCGGTCCGGTTTGCATAACCTTCCATGATTCGCACTCGCTTGCGCCCCTGGGGGTGTCGCTTTTCCCGACCCAGCTTATGGAGTCCGGAGGCGAGTTCCTGATCTTCGGAATTCTGATGGTCCTGTGGCGGCACAGAAAGTTCGATGGCCAGCTCTTCTGGCTCTACCCGCTCTTTTATTCGGTCCTGCGGTTCATCATGGAGTTTTTCCGGGGGGATGCGGATCGCGGCCTGTACTTCGGAGGCGTGGTCTCCACGTCGCAGATCATCGCGGTGTTCCTGTTCGGGTTCTCTCTGTTTATGCTGTGGAAGCTGGGGAAGACACGTAATGCAAAATGAAAAAGGCAAAATGCAAATTGCAAATTGATTTGCACCGCCTCATTATTTTGCGTTATTACTTTTGCATTTTGAAATTTGCATTTAGCCATATCTATGCCTCTTATCACTCACATGGTCACTGAAAAGCACGTCAGCAAGCGCCTCGATATCTATATTGCGCATTACGAGCCGCACATCTCCCGCAACCGCATCCAGACCCTGATCAAGAGCGGCCTTGCGCTCGTGAACGGCAAGCAGGAAAAGCCGGGGTATAAGGTAAAGCTTGGTGAAAACATCACGCTCGAGCTCCCGGAAAGAAAATTCCACGACGTCCTGCCCGAACCGATCCCGCTTTCCATTCTCTACGAAGATTCCCACATTGTCGTGCTGAACAAACCGCCGGGTCTCGTGGTGCATCCCGCGCCCGGGAACTATACCGGCACGCTCGTGAACGCGCTGTTGTATCATTACGGCAGCCTGCCGTCTCGAAGCCCGGGCACGGAAGGGGACGCGCGCGAACGCGCCGGCATCGTGCACCGCCTGGACAAGGACACCTCGGGAGTCATGGTCGTGGCCCGGACACAGGAGGCGCTCCGCTCGTTGTCCATGCAGTTCAAGGACCGTGTGGTCAAGAAGCGCTACATCGCGCTGGTCGCGGGCGTGATCAAGAAAGGATCAGGAACGATCGCGGTCGGCCTTGGCCGCCATGTGAAGGAGCGGAAGAAGATCAGCGTGCACACGAACATGGCACGCGAGGCAATCACCCTGTTCACGGTGAAGGAGCGATACCCAAAAGCAACGCTGGTGGAGGTGGAGATCAAGACCGGCCGCACGCACCAGATCCGCGTGCACCTGGCGCATATCGGCTATCCAGTGCTCGGCGACCGGGTGTATGGCGGCGGGAAAGCGACACATTTCGGAGAAACCATCATCACCCGCCAGATGCTTCATGCGGAATCGCTTTCGTTTCTCCATCCGGACACCCGAAAACCGATGACGTTCATCGCCCCGCCGCCGGAGGACATGGCCGGGATGATTGAGAAACTGAGGAAGATGAAACGGAATGAGAAACCGTGCTAATACTACAGCAAACTATTGTTGGAATCTTGGTCTGTTATGTCTTTAATCCGTCATTCCGGGCTTGACCCGGAATCTAGAAAGTTTTGAAATACCTGGATTCCCCTCGGCTTTAATCCCCCGATTAAACCGTTCGAGGGCAGGCTCCCCGGGGCAGGCTCGAACCAAGGCATTCGGGAATGACGAAAAAGGTTTGCTGCAGTACTAAGAACCAAATGGGCCTGAATCAGTCCCTTGATGAAGCCGCCCTGAGCTGGCCACAGGCCGCGTGGATGTCGCGGCCGCGGCTGTTCCTGACCACGGCCACGTAGCCGTTATTCACGAGGGTATCACGGAAGAAGAAGGCCCGCTGTTCATCGGGGCGGTCAAAAGACGAACCGGGGAAGGGGTTGAAGAGCAGGATATTGATCATGCAGGGCAGGTCCTTTAGCAGCTCCATAAGCAGTTTCACATCATTTGTTGAATCATTAATTCCCTTGAAGAGCACATATTCTATTGTCACCGTCCTGCCGGTCTTGTCGCAGTAATACCGCACTGCCTGCATCAACCGCGCGAGCGGATACGTTTTATTCACCGGCATCATCGTGTCCCGCATCTCATCCGTCACAGCGTTCAACGAAACCGCAAGGCTCACCTCCACACCGTCATCCGCGAGTTTCTCGATCATCGGCGCGAGTCCGCAGGTAGAGAGCGTCACCTTCCGGGGCGAGAACCCCATCCCGTTCCGGTCCGTGGCGATCTCGATGAACGTTCTGACTGCTTCATAATTACTGAGCGGCTCGCCGGTGCCCATCAATACGATGTTCGAGATCGTTTTGTCCCCGACGATGCTCCATGCTGCGAATACCTGGTTCACGAGTTCCGAAACCGTGAGGTTCCGCACGAGTCCGCTTGAGCCGGTGAGGCAGAAGCCGCAGCCCGATGCGCAACCGACCTGTGACGAAACGCAGAGCGTGAGCCGTCCGCCCGGACCGGGGATGAGCACGCCTTCGATCGTGTTCCCGTCATCCAGCTGATACAACAGTTTCTGTGTGCCGTCGTCGGACGTGCTGCGCTGCTTGATCGCGAGCGCGGATATTGTACAGGCGCGTTTCAGTTGATCCCGAAAGGGCTTGTTCAGGTCCGCCATGGAATCGATATCTTCGATCTTCTTCCGGTAAAGCCGGACAGCGACCCGGGTCCCCTGGCCGGCCCGTTGTCCCAGCGTACGCGTGCAGAACAGGTCCATTTCACGGGGAGTGAGGGATTTGAGGTCGATCATCATGTCTGACGACCGATTCATGGAAAAGAAATTATTTTGGCTCATAGCAACAAATGTTGGACAGCGTACTATCGCTGATAACAAATCAAAAGATTAAGGGGAAATGGGGATATTGGAGAAAAGGAGAAACGAACCCCTGATCTCTATCGGGTCAACGACGTACTGGATCGATCTTTCCCCCATTTCTCCATCTTCTCCCTTTCTCCTTATTATTTTTCAGTGTTAAAGATATTAATCCCTGCTATCAAACATTGCAAGCGGATTGTTAGAAAATCCATTGACATGTCTGTCAGGAACATGCTAAAAAATATCTGTGAAGGCGCTTTATACATCCACAATATCCGTGCCCATTCTTATCCAAACACTCGTCTCCAGGTCCGCATTAATATTTATTCTTCTCTCAATCATCCTGCTCGCCCCCGGCTGTACTCATCTATTTTTCAAACCAACAAAAGAACTTGTCATAAACCCCGCAATACTAAAGTATTCACCATCCGATGTTTACTTCAGATCTTCTGACGGCCTGACCCTGCATGGATGGTATTTCAGGGCGCGTGAAGAGCGCGGTACCATCCTCATCTGCCACGGCAATGTGGAGAACCTCAGCACCCATGTGATGCTCGACTTGTGGCTGATCGACGCGGGCTACAATCTTTTCATCTTCGATTACCGCGGGTACGGAAGGTCGGAGGGCAGTCCGGATGTGAAAGGCATCCAGCTTGACGCCGAGGCCGCGCTCGAAACGCTTCTTTTTACGCTGCCGCGCGCGAAGTATGACAATATCATTATCTTCGGGAAAAGCCTCGGCGGCGCAGTGGCTGTCTACACTGTGGCGAATTCGCCTCATAAATACAGGGTGAAAGCGCTCATCCTGGATAGTGTGTTCTCGAGTTATCGTGCCATTGCGCGGGAAAAGATCTCGGATTCCATCATTGGCTGGCCGTTTCAGTACCCGCTTTCCTTGCTGATCAACGATGACTTCAGCCCGATAAATTATGTTCATAGAATCGCGCCTGTCCCGATCGTTATTATCCACGGGAGGGCTGACGATATAGTCCCCGAACACCATGGCCGTCAATTGTACGATGCCGCCCTGTTGCCCAGGGAATTCTGGGTGCCCGCAATGCCCGGACATGTGAGGGCCCAGGCTGATGAAGGGACGAGAAAGAAATTATTGAACTATCTTTCCCTACTGCCATGACCGTATGAGGAAAGAATAGTCGCTCTTTTCTTTGAACATGCCCCGGATATGGCCATAAAAAGTGAATATCTACTTGACAAGATGGATAATGATGATAAAATCAAAGCTGGAAGTAACATTTAACCGATAGAATCACTCTTACTCACTCCGGGATAATTCAAGAAAATATTTTAGATTCAGCAGAATATTGATTTGAAGAGTCTGTTTTTACTGTAAATATGATAAGGAGGGGGTGATCACAGCAAAGACTACTGTTTTATTCAACAATTGCATCCATGTTTAGTCATCAGGTTGTTACGGCAGTATCAATTTTAAAAATTTCTTATTGAAAGGGAGAGACAAACAATGAAAAAACTCTTTGTTGTACTGGGCCTTCTGCTTATAGCGACCATGCTTTTTGTCGGCTGCGGGAAGACAGACAATGGTTCGACAACTAATTCTCAGCTTCCAACTCAGGACTATAATAAGACCGGAACGCTCCAAGGCAAGATCATGGATGCTGTCACCGGTGGCTCTATCGGCAATGATGCTGACGGCGAACTCAATATCTGGTTGATCCAGGGCACTGAAAACCGCGGGGCTGATAAACTCGATCGTGACATAAACAGTCCTCTGTGCGGTGAATATGCCTTTTCAGGCATTCCGGTTGACATCAATACTGGCGAGATCACGTTCAAGATCGTTGTTGTAAAGTCCGGGTATCAGAGATTTGAAGCGAATGTTAGCACGATTGAGGCCGTTGTTAACTTTAGCGGTAACAATGACCTTCTGAATACGGTGATCAATATGATCGGGAACATTTATCTCTTCCCGCTCGGAACTACAGCCGGTGACGTGAGTGTATATGTTTACGATCCTCAGGGAGACGTGGTCCCGAATGCAACGGTCCTTCTGCAGCAGGATGAAGCCAACAACACCGAGACTGCTTATACGGGTAACCGGCTTATTCCAGCTGCCGGTCTGTATACAAGCCTTACCACCACTACGAATGCCTCAGGTCTGGCAACATTCAGCAGTGCAGACCTGGTTCTGGGCGGCGGCTACAGAGTCTCGGTTGAACCCATAAATATCGGTGGTATGCAGCTTGCTGCAAACACACCTGCGGCGTTTATTGTTGGTACAGCTTCCACAACGCGCGTGGTGAATATGGCAGTAACGAATAATGCGCTCTATGCAACCGCCGCATCGAACCAGGCACCGGGTTCTGTCACGGCAAGCGGGGTTCTGACCGTAACGTTCAACCAGCCGATCATTCTGACCACGACCGGATTTAATGCTGCTGGTTTGGCGTCAAATAATACGAATACTAATTTCGATTTCCAGGCTGTTCTCTCCGCCGACGGACTGACCATGACGTTGACGCCGAATTCTGCCATCACAGGAACGACGGCTGACCGTGCCGGATCGGTTGTAACGTTCACATCTCTTGCGGCCTCTAATCAGCCATTTATCATTAAGAGCACGCAGGCGAACTCGGGATTGACGTTGAATGAAGGTGGCAGCGAACTCCAGAACATCACCACAGGCAGTGCCGTCAGCAATGTTGTGCGGCAATTGAGCAACTAAACCAACTTCTGTATTGCTACCACTCAAGGGGGATCCATTCGGATCCCCCTTTTCTTGTGAGCAGGGCTTGAATCTATTCGACGAAACCATATTACTTTTTGAGAGGTAACATTCAGATGCCAGGACAACAAATTAAAAGTTGGAATTTTATCATAATTATCATGATTATGACTGTCATAGGGTGTTCAGATACAGGGAAGGGCGCTCAGGAAAAGAAGCCTGTAATGCGGCAGGAAGACGTCCAGCCGGTCAGTGCTGCGGACCAGGATGCCTTCAGAAAAAAACTCTCGGGAATGGGTATCCCGATGTATAAAGGCGTAACGTTCGTTGAGGTTAGAAAGAAATCAAAGGACAGCCCTTTGCTTGCCGCTATATACGAAGTGCCTGTCCAACGTGAGAACGACTACGACAAGGTCAAATCGTATTATGCAACTGGTCTGAAGAGGGCGCTCGTGCCGAAAGGATGGGCCGCGGGAAAAGCTGCGGACAATGTCATTCTGTACCGAAAAGGGTTTGAGATCTTTTATGCGGAATTCTCCCGGATCATCATCCCGCCTGACACGATGAAAATACGCGTGGCTTTCCAGTATGGAAGCTAATGTTAAACTCCTCTCCCCTGGAGGGAGAGGACCGAGGTGAGGGGGAATATGTCCAAGGAATCAAATTCTACATCAAACGGCAGGAATATTTCTCGCAGAGGCGCAGAGCTCGCAGAGAAAAAATCAATAAATATTCTGGGTTAGAACCAAGACTCAATAATCATGAATTAACTCTGCGTTCTCTGCGCCTCTGCGAGAGATGCCTTTTTTTTACGTTTTAGTTCCGGTTTGTTCTGGAAACAATATCCCCGATAGAATCACTCGAGGATGACTATTTCCTTTGCTGAAGAGCGTTCTTCAGCAATCCGCAGGCGTTCCGGTTCCCCAGATCGCAGCCCTTCCGCAGGTCCGGTATCGCTTCCTTGATCAATCCTTTCTGATAATTGGCAATGCCCCGGTTCGCATAGCCCCGGTTGTCCTTTGGCGCCAACTTGATCACGATGCTGAAATCCGCTACCGAGTCGGCATGCCTGTTGCTCATGGCATAGGCGACCCCGCGGTTCAGATAGGCGTCAAGATTGTCCTGTTTCAGGGAAATGGCCATGTTGTAGTCCTGGATGGCCGCATAGAACTGTTTGGTGGCCGCGAGGGCAAGCCCCCGGTTGTTATACGCCTCGGCATAGTCCGGCCTTAACGCCATCGCTTGCGCATAATCCTTGATCGCGGCATCGTAGTTTCCCATCCCCGCGTACGCAAGCCCTCTCTTGGCATAGGCCTCCACGGACTCCGGGTTCAAGGAAATGGCCTGCGTATAATCCTCAATGGCCGTCTCGACCTTTCCAACACCGGTATGCGCAAAACCACGATAGAGATACAGGTCTGAAGAATCAGGATTGGCGGAAATACCGAGGGAACAATCCTGTATGGCTTTATCGAACTGTCCTTTGGCGATGGAGAATGAAGAACGCTTGACCCATGCCGCGGCGTAATGGGGATCGAGCTCAATGGCCTTGCTGTAGTCAGCAAACGCCAGGGCCCCCTGGTCATTGGCCTCATAGACCGCGGCGCGGTTGACATAGGCAGCGGCAGACGCAGGCTCGAGGGAAAGGGCCTTGTTGTAATCGTTGAGCGCCAGGTCCCATTTCTTCAGTTTTGCATAAGCAGAACCGCGGTCCGTATAATAACGCGCGATCCCTGCCGGTTCCAACGAGATTGCCCGGGTATAATCCTCGATGGCTTGTTCGTACTTTTCCTGGCGGGAATAGGCCAACCCCCGGTTATACCAGGTGACGGAAGCGTTTGGATGCGCCGTTATCGCGTTGCGGTATGTTTCTATGGCTGCGTCAAACCTGTTCCGGGCCGCATAGGCCGAACCGAGGTTGTCCAGAGCGCGCATTTTCCCAGGGCTTTTTGCGACCACATCCTCCCACAATCTGATCTCCTCGTGATAAACGGCGTTCCGCAACAAGGAAGACCCGGTCAGTACCAGAATCAGTATGACAGCGGCCGTAATAAACCCCTGGTTCGTCTCGATGCGCTCTGTTTTATTCATACCGCTCCAGTTGTTTCATGGGTTTTGATCAGCTATTGTTATAGTCAGCGACTCTATTGGAATGGATCGAGAACTCAATAACTACACGGCGAATTAAAACACGCGACCGGGGTGTTGTCAAGCTGATTTTTCTGCGATCCAGTGAAAATTGAAACGTATCGCTGACACGTGCCGGGCCGGGGAAAAACGTCCTTGACAAGCGCGGGCTTTCACTTTATCATGTCACCCGTGCCGAAGTGGTGGAACTGGTAGACGCGCTGCGTTCAGGGCGCAGTGGGAGCAATCCTGTGGGGGTTCGAGTCCCCCCTTCGGCACCATACTTTGAATGTCCAAATTTCAAATAAAAATATATTAAATAATTTTGTAACTGCTCAGATTGGCCGCAGAACGCAAAGAACTCAAAGAAAAAACCTGAAACCATGTATTTCATTGTAATTCTCTCTGCGATCCTGGAGCCTGCCCTCGAAATGTCTTATCGGGGGTTCTTTTGCGGCTAACAGATTTTGACCTGATATGGCCTGAGTAGATACATGATTTACCAATCCACAATTCGCATTATCGAAACAATTGGAATGTGGTGCTTGTTATTTTGATAATTAACCGCTCATGAAAAAAATACTCATCATAATGATCTTTGCACTTCTCGCCGGGTGCGCGTCGAAAGAACCTCCCTTTGACGCGGTGGCCGTGTTCAAGGAAGCCGAAAAGAACATGCGCGCGGAGTCCTTTGAAAAGGCCCGTAAGGGGTACCAGGAGATCCAGGAAAAGTCGCCGGATAAAAGTTACGACGCCGACCTGATGCTTCGTATCGCCGACACCTACTACGGCGAGGAACAGTACAGCGAAGCGCAGGTCGAGTACCAGGCTTTCCTGAATTACCATCCTGTGCACAGGGACGCGGCATACGCCCAGTATCAGATCGGGATGTGCAGCTACAAAGACCTCACGACCTTTGACCGCGACCCCGCGCCTGCCCATGCCGTGATCAGAGAGATGCAAAAGGTCCTCGAAAAATATCCGAAAAGCGGCTATGAAGATCAGGCGAGGAAATATATTTCCATCTGCACGGACTGGGTCGCGGAGTACGAACTTTATGTCGCACGGTTCTACTACAAGAAAGGGTCTTATCAAGCGGCTGTGGGAAGGTGCGAGAAACTGCTGAGGGATTACCCTGACACGCGTTCGGAAAAGGACGCGCTTTACTACGCGGGCCTTTCGTACAGGGAACTTGGCGAGAAGGACCTGGCGCGCGCCCGGTTCGAGACCCTCGCACAAAAATATCCGGCCATGAAGAAGACGGCGCTGTATAACATCGAGAAACTGCACCTGCCATGAAATATTATCCCGTATATTTGGATCTGCGCGATCGGCCCTGCGTGGTAATCGGCGGCGGCACGGTGGCCGAGCGCAAGGCGCTCGCGCTCCTTGAAGCGGGGGCCGAGGTAACGATCATAAGCCCCGCGCTCACGACGAAACTGCGCGAACTCTCCGACACCGGTAAGATCACCCATCTCCAGAAGCAGTACGAGGAAAAAGACCTTTCCGGCGAGTTCCTGGTGATCGCCGCGACCCCATCGCCCGAGGTAAACACCCTTGTGGCGGCGGCATGCAGGAAAAAACATATGCTGGTGAATGTGGCCGTGCCTCCCGAAGCGAACAGTTTTATTGTGCCCTCCGTGGTGGAGCGGGGCGATCTCCTGATCGCGATCTCCACGAGCGGCGCAAGCCCGGCGCTGGCGAAGAAGATCAGGCAGGATATCGAACAGAGGTACGGCGCGGAGTATGAGGTCTTTCTCGATAAGCTGTCAGCGATCCGGCCTCGGGTAATTGAAGAGATCTCTGATGAGAAAAAACGACAGAAGATCTTTCAGGCGCTTGTGGACTCCGATGTCATCGACCTTATTCGGCAGGGAAAGACCCACCTGGCGGAACTGCGAATGGCGGAGATCGCGGGATTGAAGCACCGGGGGTAAGGGCAGTACCCTGGTCATTTTTTAGTTAAATCTTTCGTAACTAATCAGATTGGCCGCAAAAGAACGCAAAGAACTCAAAGAAAAAACCTGAAACCATGTATTTCAGCTTTATATCTCTCTGCGATCCTTGCGTCCTTTCGTGGCTAACAGATATTGACCTGAGTAGATGCAATCTTTCTGACGGCTATGCTCCTTTCTTCGGTTGAGTTTATCAGTTGCTCCAACCGGTTCAAAATCAAGAAAGAGAGGATGGCCTTTTTCAATTTTATTGACGCTGATTCACCACAGAGGGCACTGAGGAATGTCTTGGGGAAAAACACCTTGAGTTTATTTATCAATAATATCCTCAGCGTTCTCGCGATTTAAAGATAATGAACAATCAATGGAACTGGTAAAACAACCAAGGCGCAGAGGGGAGAGAGGACACGGAGGCAGTTCATCCATTCAATCAAGATCTTCTCTGTGTACTCTGTGGTTAAATCTTGACAACGCGAGGCGAGGAATATTTGAGGGAGTCATGAAGTCTGTTGATAGAAAAAAAGGATCAACGAGCTGGCAGGACGAGGTGAAGCGCGTAGCCGCGGGCATACGGAAACGCGTGCTGGAACATACGATCAGAAACAATGGGGGATATCTCTCCCAGGCCTGTTCGTCGGCGGAAATCCTGGCCACGCTGTATGTGAAGATCATGGACCTCGGCGCGATCGAGACCCCGCTCGTGCCCCAGCCGTTTCCCGGTGTGCCTGGGCCGGACAACCCAAATTACTTTACCGGCGCATCATTCAACGGACCGGGTCCGGATCATGACCGCTTCTTTCTCTCACCGGCCCAATACGCACTGGTGCTCTACGCGACCCTGATCGAGACCGGCCGCATGGCGGAGGAGGGGATTCTCCAGTTCAACAGGGATGGAAGCTCGGTCGAAATGATCGGCGCCGAACATTCGCCGGGCATGGAGACCATGACCGGCTCGCTCGGACAGGGAATCAGCCAGGCGGCAGGCATTGCCATGGCCAGAAAGAGAAAGAGCGAGAAGGGCAGGGTGTTCATCTTCATGTCCGACGGCGAGTTCCAGATCGGCCAGACCTGGGAGGCGCTCCAGTCCCTTTCCTTCCACATGCTCGACAACGTGATCATCTATGTTGATGTGAACGGGTTCCAGTGCGACGGCAAGATGAGCACGGTCATGGACGTTGAACCGCTGGATAAGCGGCTTGAGGCGTTCGGCTGCCGGGTATTCCGGGTGAATGGACATGACGTCAAACGTCTCGCGGATGCCGGAGAATTAACGCCCGATGGAAGGCCGATCGTTGTTCTCTGCGATACGGACGCCGCGCGGGGACTCGATGTCCTCAAGTCACGCGCTCCGAAGATGCACTACGTCCGCTTTACGTCTCAGCAGGAAAAGGAACAATACGCGGCTGCCTATGAGCAAATGTGCGGACAGAAGCTTGCCCTTCCGTCTGCCCGCACAGCTGAGCCAAAAGCAATGGGAGGCCCTGAGATCGTCTCGCAGGTACACGCGAAGAACCTCGTCGCGTGGGCCGCGGACAAGCCGAAGGTGCTTGTCCTTTCAGCAGACCTTACCAGCTCGACCGAGATCGACCTTTTTCGCAAGACCTATCCCGACCGCTTTCTCTCCATGGGCGTTGCGGAACAGAACATGCTGAGCTTTGCGGCCGGCCTTGCGCGGGAAGGGTTCATCCCCTTTGTGCATACCTTTGCGGTGTTTATCTATCGCCGCGCATACGATCAGATCGCCATGTCCATCGCCTATCCCAATCTGTTGGTCCGGATGATCGGATTTCTTCCGGGCATCACTACACCGGGCGGGGCGACGCATCAGGCCATCGAGGACATCGCGATCATGCGTGCGTTGCCGAATATGACGGTGCTTGAGTGCGGGGACGCGACCGAGGTGGAATCCGTCCTCGAACTGATGCAGGAGATCAAAGGCCCGGTGTATGTGCGAATGCTGCGCGGCGAGATCCCGCGGCTGTTCGACTCTCCAATGGTGTTTGGCAAGTCGCGCGTCCTGACCGAAGGGAAGGATCTTGTCGTCCTTTCAAGCGGCATCATGACCGAGGAGGCCATGCGGGCGATACAGGTGCTCAAGAAGCGCGGCCTATCCATTCAGCACATGCATATCTCGACCTTGAAGCCTTTTAACGACCAGTCCGTACTTGACGCGATAGCGAGGTCCCTATCCGGTGTAATCACCATGGAAAACCACACCATTGTGGGAGGTCTGGGTTCCATCATTGCCGAGAAGATGGCCGAATCCGGCATCGCGAAAAAGCTCGTCCGGATTGGTCTCCAGGACACCTTCAGTCATGGGGCGAGCAAGCAGTATCTTCTGAAGGAACACAAGATGGACGCGCTTTCTCTGGTCGAAGCGGTGGAAACAATGGTTGGCCGGAAATTCAATATCACGGAAGATGAGTTGAGCGCGACGCACGTCGCCCCTGTGCACAGTGCGGCAAAGGCGGAGGCGCTGTAAAAGCAGTGCGGAATACGGAATACGGAGTGAAAATGAAAGAGAATAAAGTCAAGTGAAACACTCGTCGGAAGACATTGAATATTGCATTACCCTGCTTGCAAATCTCGTAAACGATACGGAACAGCTTGCTAATCTTCCGGAAGAACAAAGGATTGCTCTTCTGAAAGCGACCGGCGAGATATCCCGTCCCGATAGAACTGAAAGAAAAAAGCGAAACAAGACGGCAAGAAAAACACAGAGTCTGGCAACTCTCGAAAAAAACCGGCGCGCCAGAAATTCCACGGGGATCCGTAATGCGCGCGTTGATGCAACTTTTATTGCGCCTGCGCAGATTGAAGGTGATTCGTTCGAAGCGGAACAGAAACGCGAAGAACTGAATTCGCCGCGCAATTGCTATATATGCAAAGAAGAGTACACCCGGCTGCACCATTTCTATGATACCATGTGCAAAAAATGCGGTGACCTGAATTACCGGAAGCGGTTTCAGTCCGCGTCGCTTCATGGACAGGTCGCGTTCATTACCGGCGCACGTCTTAAAATTGGATATCAGGCGACTCTGATGATGCTGCGCGCCGGCGCTACGGTGATCGCCACAACCCGCTTTCCTGTTGACGCGGCCCTCAGATACTCCAGAGAAGAGGGATATGCCGTATGGGGAGAAAGGCTCAAGATCCATGGTCTTGATCTGAGGCATATCCCCAGTGTTGAACTCTTCGCAAGTTATGTGGAACAGCACTACGGGCGTCTTGATATCCTGATCAATAATGCCGCTCAGACGGTGAGGCGGCCTCCGGGTTTTTATGCCCATCTGATGGAGAATGAAAAAACCGGTTTCAGCGTATTGTCCAGGGAGGCGCAGAAGCTTCTTGCTGACCATGAGGAGTGCAAGAAACAGGTCCAATCACTTTGTCAGAACGATAACGGCCAAAACTCCGACCTTCCTGTTGCGTGGCATAATCAGAACCCCGGGATCGGTTTGCGCGAATCGGCCCGGCTGTCACAGGTCCCGTATAGCCACGACAGCTCGCTCGCGGCTGAGGAACTATTCCCTGCAGGAAAGCTCGATGCGGATCTTCAACAGGTTGATCTGCGCAAGACAAACAGCTGGCGCCTGCGTTTGGGAGAGATCCCGACAACTGAAATGCTTGAAGTGCAGCTGGTGAATGCCGTGGCGCCCTTTGTGCTGTGCAACAGGCTGTCATCGCTAATGCGGCGTGATTATACCGGCCAAAAGCATATTGTCAACGTGACGGCAATGGAAGGAAAGTTTTTCCGGTTCAAAAAAGACCCGCGCCATCCCCACACGAACATGGCGAAAGCAGCCCTGAATATGATGACCCATACGTCGGCGGAAGACCTGGCCAAAGACGGCATCTTTATGAATGCCGTTGATACGGGCTGGGTCACGGATGAAGATCCCGCGGAGCTTTCCCAGTACAAGCAACAAGTGCATGATTTTCAGCCACCCCTGGATATTGTCGATGGAGCCGCCAGGGTCTGCGATCCCTTCTTTGACGGAATTGCAACAGGGAAACACTGGTGCGGAAAATTTCTTAAAGATTATTTCCCCATTGAGTGGTAGCCCGAATGCAATAACAGTAGGTTCATCAAATCTCTTTGATCAAAGGAGCACAGCCGCATCCGATGTCTATTATCCAGAATACCTGCACCCCATCCACGCTCTTTTCCGGCGACCGCTTCTCCGTCACCTACCGGTTGTTCGGCAGCGAGAAAGACGCTCGTGCCAGGGCGGAGGATATCTGCATTGAACAGACCGTGGAATTTCCCGCTGATGAAGTACCGGAAGGGATCATCAGGGAGCATGTCTTTGGAAGGATCGAATCATTCGACGCCTGGGACGGTGAAAGCTTCAGAGCGGTCATCAGCTATGCCGTGGAGATAGCGGCAGGCGAACTGACGCAGTTCCTGAATGTCGTGTTCGGCAACAGCAGCATCAAACCCGGCATCAGGGTGGAACATCTCTCTCTCCCTGAATCACTTCTTCGCTGTTTCAAAGGGCCGCGTTTCGGCAGGCAGGGTCTCCGAAGCCTCTTGAATGTCCCAAAGCGACCGTTGCTTTCCTCGGCGATCAAACCCATGGGTCTTTCGTCAAAGGAGCTTGCGGACCTTGCATACCGGTTCGTCCTGGGAGGCATGGACATCATCAAGGACGACCATGGCTTGACCGATCAAAGCTGCTCGCCGTTCGAGGAACGGGTAAAACGGTGCGCTGAGGCTGTGCACAAGGCAAACCGGGAAACCGGTCAACGCAGTATCTACGTGGCGAATATTACCGCTCCTCACCGAGAGATCGTGAAGAGGGCCAGGATCGCAAAAGACGCGGGGGCAGGCGGCCTGATGGCTGCGCCGGGACTGGTCGGCTTTGATCTGATGAGGGAACTGGCGGACGATGAATCGCTCGCGCTGCCGACCCTGACGCATCCGGCGTTCCAGGGGAGTTTTGTGACCAGCCGGAACGGCATCTCCCACGGCGTCATCTTCGGCCAGCTTGCACGACTGGCGGGCGCGGACGCTACCATTTTCCCGAATTTTGGAGGCCGCTTCTCATTCAGCCGTGAGGAATGCAAAGAGATTGCAGACGCAACCTCGGCGCCGATGGGTCATCTCAAACAGATATTCCCCGCACCGGGAGGCGGCATGAGCCTCGATAATGTGCCGGAGATGTTCGAGACCTACGGTCGGGACCTGATATTTCTGATTGGTGGTGGGTTGTTCAAGCATGGCCCGGATCTTGTGGAAAACTGCCGTTATTTCAGAAAAATAGTGGAGAAGATGCAGTAGAACGCGCGGAACCACGGTGCAAAACGATATGAAATAAGACGGAGAATGACAACAAACCTTTAGTTTTTGATTTGTAATTATCCTGAAAAACCTGGATTCCCCCGGCTTTAGGCCCCCGAATAAATCATTCGAGGGCGGGCTTTGGGAATAATCGGGAATAGCAATACGGTGTGGCTGTTGTGTTGATCAGGGCATGAATGCATTGTCACTTGTCCAGGACGGTCCTTACTGTCTGGAGCAGTTCCTGGGGGGTGAAGGGTTTACAAACGAAAATGAGGCCATCTTCGAGCAGGCCCTTATTCCGGATGATCTCGGAGGGATAGCCGCTGATGAAAAGGGTCTTGATGCGCGGTGCGATCCGCTTCGCCTCCTCGTATACCTCCCGGCCGTTCTTCTTCGGCATGATGATGTCGGTCAGGAGAAGGTCTATCCTGTTCCAGTGTGTCCGAAATTTGTCAATGGCGTCCTGACCATCCTCAGCCTCGATGACTGTATAGCCGGATTCCTCAAGGATCTTTTTGGACAGGTTCTTCAAGGTCACATCGTCTTCAACGAGCAGAATGGTTTCCGTGCCGCCCATGTATTGGGCGGCCAGCTCTGAAGGGGCCGCTGATCTCGCAGTGGTCTTTATGAGAGACAGATAGATCGTAAACGTCGTCCCTTTGCCGAGTTCACTGGAGACGCGGATGAATCCATTGTGCTGCTTTATGATGCCGTAAATGATGGCGAGGCCGAGTCCGGTGCCCTTGCCCACTTCTTTGGTAGTGAAGAACGGGTCGAAGATCTTCTGCCGGGTGCTTTCGTCCATGCCGAAACCGGTATCCATAACAGATACCGTAACGTAACTGCCCTTTTTCCCGAAGCTATGAGTGCGGATGAAACGCTCGTCGATATCGGCATGGTCCGTCACGATGGTGAGGTCCCCTCCGTTGGGCATCGCGTCCCTGGCATTGGTGGCAAGGTTGATCAGTACTTGCTCGAGCTGTCCCGTGTCGGCCAGCACAAGGGTGGTTTTATTTGTCAGGACGGTCTTGAGCGCAATGTCCTCACCGATGAGCCGGAGGAGGAGCTTTTCCACCTGTTCGATAACGGTGTTCAGCTGTACCGGTTGGGGATTGATGACCTGTTTCCGGCTGAAGGTGAGAAGGCCTTTTGTGAGGTTGGCCGCCCGTTGCGCGGCCTTGAGGACCTGGTCCATATGGGACCGCAGGGGATCATCGGCGCCCATCTTCATGAGGATAATGCTGCCGTAGCCGATGATGGCAGTAAGAATGTTGTTGAAGTCGTGGGCGATGCCGCCCGCGAGCTGGCCCACGGCTTCCATCTTATGGGCATGCAGCAACTGGGACTGGAGCTTTTGTTTTTCCTCCTCGGCCTGCTTGCGGTCCGTTGTATCGCGGATAATGGCGATGGTTACGCACTTGTTTCTCAGGCACATTTCGCTCGCCGACAGCTCTGCCGGGAAGCGTGTGCCGTCCTTTCTTTGCGCTGTTACATCGGATGTACTCCCTATAGCCGACAAAGAGTGTAATGCAGAACTCTCCCCCTGTTCTGTCGGGAGTCCGGGCAGCAACTTAAAAATATTCATTCCGAACAACTCATCCGAAGAATATCCGAAGATTTTTTCCGCCGCCGGATTGGCCAACTCGACGGCGCCCTGCTCATCGATGGTAACAATGGCGTCAAGGGCCTTGTTCATAAGCGCGTGAATATATTCGGCGCCGTCTTTAAGGTCTTTAATAGTAGTCTCAAGTCTGCCCGCCATCGTGTTGAACAGCCGGTTCAATTCGGCCACTTCATCGGCGCCGTCGGCGGCAAGGGCAACGCTCAGGTCCCCCTCCGCCATCTGGCGAGCGGCGCCCGCCAGGACTTCCAGACGTTTCGTCAGGAGTGTTCCGAGCCACAGACCGACGAACGCCATGACGGTCAAGCCGCCGATGGCAATGAGGATGCTGAAGATGAGCGTCCGATAGTACGCAGTCTTGAGTGCGGTTTCCGAAAACCGCATGGCAAGGAGGCCAAGCCTGCCCGTCGGATTGGTGATTTCCTGGGAGCGCCAGACATGATCAACTTCGCGGTCCAGCGCCGGCATCGGGCGACCCACCTCGGAGGGGTCCGTACTGACAAGGACGAGGTTGTTGCGGTCAGCCAGGATTATGTGCTCGACCTGCGGGTCCTGCCGGAGCCCCGCTATATAAGGCTGAAGATCCATGTATTCTTCCTTGATCAGGGCTGCGTGGCAGGCGTCCTTCAGGAGCATGAGATAGGCGTCTTCTTTTACGGCGAGTTCCCGGTGCCTGGACGAGACCGACAAGGAGAGCGACAGCCAGAGCACGGCCACGATCATGAGCCCCGCCAGCAGGATGATGATCGAGGCAATGCGATATTTCAGGGAGAGGGTCCGCTTCATTCTTTTTCCAGGCGGTCAAGATAGGTACGCACTATGTCATAGTCGGCATCCGTAACGGGCTTGAAGTATTTGCCATTTTGTTCCACGAACAGTTCTTTCAGATCTTTCGGGACCTCGGAAAGCGTTGTGGAGAGAATGGTCCTGGTGATGGTGTCGCGGTCCTTTTGCGGCACCCGGGAGTGGACAACAAACAGGGTATGGGGGACCAACGGCGACCGCATGAATCCCCGCAGTTTCACGTTATTCCGGGCCTCAAAAACTCGCATGACGGCGCTTGTCGTGGCGCAGGAGCTGATGGTCCCGATATGGAGCTGCTGGAGACACGAAAGATGATCGCTGAAATATTTCAGGGTAACGTCTTTCCCCAATCGGAAGCCTGCCTGATTCAGCGTTATCCTTGCCAGATAGTCGGCGGTCGACAGAGATGACGCGATGCCAATGGTCTTCCCCTTGAGGTCACGGGCTGAGCGAATGGGGCTGTTATCAAGCACGACGAACAGCATGGAGAGTTTCTCATTACGGGTGGCTATGGGAAGATATCCCGCCGGGGCCGCGATACGAACGTAGTCAAAAGGATGTACATGGGCGATATCGTATTTCCGGCGCTGTAATCGTTCCATAAAAATATCAAAGGACGAAGCGCTGTACATATGAACATGGCGGCCAAGGGCCAGACCTAATTCCGCGGCGACCGGCGCAAAGATACTTTCGATGATCGAGGGCGATAGAAAGGGGAAAACACCCATGCTGAATTCACTCTTTGCGGGGCCGGGCTGGGGCGCCTCTGCGGCGGAAGGGATGGGCGGCGCGGCATGGACAGACAGCTCCAGGTGGACCAGGAACAGAAGAGAGAGCACTGCTGATATCGCGAAACCTTTTTGATGCATGGGGTTTCCAATCATCTCGCAAGTACCGGTCCTTCCTTCAGGGATCATCCGACCCGCTCATCACTCAGGGAACTGATGTTATTATGATCAATAGTCGAGTTAAAGTCAATGGTGTCGTTTGAAAATATACATACTATCTGACCGCCTCAAGGGGTCATAGGATACACTCTCTTGTTGCCGTTGCGAACAATATCGTTGACAACCGCTTCTTGCGTGTTCTATACTGAAGTCATCCGCAAAGTCATCGCAAAACAGGGACGGGCCGATTATTTGCCGACCATTCGAGCTCACCGAAATCATGCACGCAATAACCTGGCCATGCGTAACGGTATTCCGCTGCAGCGCTAGGTATTGCGGCATATCCGGCCACTATCGTGTATCAATCAAGACATTATCGTGAGCATATTCGGGAATCCACAATGATAAAAGGAGTCTGAATGTCGATCCAGGCGATCAAAGGCGTGAAAGACGTGCTGCCGCAGGACATGCCGGTGTGGCAATACCTCGAAGCGACGGCGCGCAAGCTGTTCGAGGACTACGGGTTCACCGAGATACGGGTCCCGGTGTTCGAATATACGGAACTGTTCGCCCGGAGCATCGGCGCGTCAACGGACATTGTTGAGAAGGAGATGTATACCTTTGAGGACCGCGACGGCAGAAAGATCACGCTCAGGCCGGAAGGGACCGCCGGCGTGGTGCGCGCGTTCATTGAACACAAACTGTATGCCGATGCCCAGCTTACGAAGCTGTATTACCTCGGCCCCATGTTCCGGCATGAGCGTCCGCAGAAAGGCCGGTACCGCCAGTTCTACCAGATCGGCGTTGAGGCGCTTGGACTCGACCACCCTCATGTCGATATCGAGGTCCTGGCGATGCTGCACACACTTTTCGCCAGACTCGGCATCAGCGGCTTGAGCCTGCAGATCAATTCTCTGGGAGACAGCGAGTGCAGGGGTGCATACCGGGACGCACTCAAACAGTATCTAACGGCAAAGCTGCCGACCCTGTGCGCGGATTGCCAACGGCGGTACGAGACAAACCCTCTTCGCGTTCTGGATTGCAAGGTGGATGCGGACAAGTTCACGGACTCGCCGGTGATGCTCGATTATCTCTGCGATCCCTGCAAATCGCATTTCGAGACCGTGGAACAAGGGCTTAAGACGCTCGGCATTCCATTCGAGGTCAATAAACGTCTGGTACGCGGACTCGACTATTATACCCGCACGACATTCGAACTGGTGATGGGCCATTTGGGCGCGCAGAACACCGTGGCCGCCGGAGGCAGGTACGACGGCCTGGTCAAGGAGATCGGCGGCCCCGCAACCCCGGGGATCGGTTTTGCGCTCGGCGTCGAGCGGGCGATATCACTCATGGATACCGGCAGAGTAGTGTTTCCCCGACCCGCGCTTTTCATCGCCGCGCTGGGACCGGACGCGGTGGCGCTGGTACTTCCGATCATCCATCGCCTCAAATCGTCCGGGATACCCGTTGAGATGGATTACATGGGCGCGAGCCTCAAGAGCCAGATGAAGAAAGCGGACAAATCCGGGGCCGGCCATACGCTGATCATCGGTGAACAGGAAATGAAGAGCGGGATGGCGGTGCTCCGGAATATGCAGACCAAGGAACAGGAAGAGATCGCGCTCCGGAATATCGAAGAGGAGCTGAAGAAAAGAACAGCGCGCCCATTATGAGAGTCGGCGTGATTTCCGATACCCACGTTCCCGCCATCATGCGGTCCCTGCCGGCAGTTGTCTTTCAAGTCTTTCAGGGCGTCGACCTCATTCTCCACGCAGGCGATATCCTCGAGATGTCGGTGCTCGATGAACTCAGGACCATTGCGCCCGTCGAGGCGGTCGCCGGCAACATGGACGGCTCCGAGGTCCATTTGCATCTTCCGGATAAAAAGGTCATTCCCCTCGGGAAATACAGCGTTGGCCTTATTCACGGTAAATATAAGATAGAGCTCCAGCGAGAAATGATCAGGAAAGAGTTCGATGATATAGACCTGATCGTCTACGGGCATTCGCACACGCCCTTCTGGGGAAAGGTGAACGGCGTGTATTTTCTGAACCCGGGAAGCCCGACCGATAAACGGCATGCGCCGTATAATTCCGTTGCCCTCCTTGAGGTGGGGGACGAGTTGAAAGCGGAAATAATAAGGATCTGACATCTATCGATAAGATAACCGCTATCACCGATGAATAGACCCCTCACCCCCGCCCTCTCCCGCAAGGGGCGAGGGAGTTTCCTCTCCCCAACGAGGGAGAGGACCGAGGTGAGGGGGAGTGGTTTGCGAATTCAATTGTTTTAAGTTGCAATGAATGATTATTTGTGATATTTTTTGTTTTATATGGCGATTGAAAAAATAAAGTTCGGTACTTCGGGCTGGCGCGGCGTGATCGCTGATGATTTTACTTTCAGCAGAGTACGGGCGGTGACCCAGGCGATCGCCGACCACCTTATTGCACAGGGGCTGAAAGACAAGGGCGTGGTCGTAGGATATGATACGCGCTTTTTGTCCGAGCGGTTTGCCGCGGAGTCCGTCAGGGTCTTTGCGGCGAACGGGATTCGCTCTTTTCTCTCGAACAGGGATGTCCCCACCCCGGCGGTCGCCTTCGACATCATTCGCAGAAAGGCCGCGGGAGGCATCAACTTCACTGCCAGTCACAACCCGCCTGAATACAACGGCCTGAAATTCTCAGCAGCCTGGGGCGGTCCGGCACTGCCTGAAACCACGAAAGACATTGAAGCGCGGGCCAACGCTCTTATTGATAAGAACTCCATAAAAACCATGTCGCTGGCCGAGGCAAGACAAAAAGGGATGGTGGATGACGCCGATCTCCGCAAGGCCTATCTTGATGACCTCAGAAAAAAGATCGATTTTGAACCTATAAAAAAAGCAAAATTGAAGGTCGCGGTTGATCTGCTTTACGGGACGGGCAGGGACTATCTGGACAGCGTGCTCGGGGACGCCGGTTGTGCGGTCACGGTCGTGCATGGACAGCGCGACGCACTGTTCGGCGGACGCTCTCCCGAACCGTCCGAGGAAAACCTCGCGGAACTTTCGGCAACGATGAAAAAGGGACGATTTGACCTCGGACTGGCGGTAGACGGCGACGCAGACCGTTTTGGAATCATGGACCCGGACGGGTCCTACATTAATCCGAATCAGGTCCTTGCCCTGATCCTGGATTACCTCTGTCGGACCCGGGGATGGAAAGGCGGCGCTGCCCGCTCCATTGCAACCACCCATCTCATCGACGCGGTAGCCAAGAAACACGGCATAGAGGTGTACGAAACAGGAGTGGGGTTCAAGTTTATCGGAGACCTGCTGGTACAGGGAAAGATCATCTTCGGCGGTGAAGAAAGCGCAGGGATGACGATCAAGGACCACGTGCCGGAAAAGGACGGCATTCTTGCCTGTCTTCTGGTGGCTGAAATGGTCTCCAGCGAACGAAAAACCATCCATGATATGCTGAAAAGGCTCTACAAGGAAGTAGGCGTCATTTTAAACGACCGGGTCAATATACGACTTACCGAAGCCAATCACGCGGCAGTATATGCGCGGCTCAGTCAACCCCTGAACGAGTTCGGCGGGCTCCGGGTAAAGGGTAAGAAGACCACCGCAGACGGGACCAAGTACATGCTTGAGGACGACAGCTGGGTCCTGATGCGCGCGTCAGGCACAGAGCCGGTGGTGCGAGTGTATGTCGAATCCTCTTCCGAGGAAATGATAAAAGAATTAATCGAAGCCGGGAAGCAGTTCATCCTGGGGCAGTGAGTTTATTGCGGATTGCGGAATGCGGAGTGCGGAATTAGTCGCTGATTGTCTTCATTCCGCACTCGGCACTCCGCACTCCACATTATCGAAAGGGAGGTTCCATGAGCGAGATCATCGATGTGTATGCGCGCGAGGTGCTGGATTCGCGGGGCAATCCCACGGTGGAGGCCGATGTCATCCTTGAGAGCGGTGCTATGGGCCGGGCCATTGTGCCGAGCGGCGCGTCAACGGGTGAGCGCGAGGCCCTTGAACTCAGGGACGGCGGTACTCGCTACCAGGGAAAGGGCGTCCAGAACGCGGTGAACAACGTGATTGAGGTGATCGGTCCTGCAGTCATGGGAATGGATGCCATCGAGCAGGCCGTGATCGACCGGACCATGATCGACATCGACGGTACCGAGAACAAGGGCAAACTCGGCGCGAATGCCATGCTTGCCGTGTCGCTTGCCGTGGCCAAGGCCGCCGCGGAGGATGCAGGCCTGCCGTTGTACCATTACCTCGGCGGCCCGAATGCAAAGGAATTGCCTGTTCCCATGATGAATGTGCTGAACGGCGGCGCGCATGCGGACAACAATGTCGATATCCAGGAGTTCATGATCATTCCGGCCGGCGCTCCATCCTGCACCGAGGCGATACGCATCGGCGCAGAGGTGTTCCACAATCTCAAATCAGTCCTTAAGAAAAGAGGATACAATACCTCGGTCGGCGATGAGGGTGGATTTGCCCCGAACCTTAAATCGAACGAAGAGGCGGTGCAGGTGATCCTTGAGGCCATCGAAAAGGCCGGTTACAAGCCGGGGCAGGATGTTTTTCTCGGGATTGACGCCGCGGCAAGCGAGTTTTACGAAAACGGGGTCTATGATCTGAAGGGTGAAGGGAAAAAGATGTCATCCGAAGAGATGGTCTCGTTCTACGAAGCGTGGGTGAAGCGATATCCCATCGTCAGCATCGAGGACGGGATGTCGGAGAAGGATTGGAAGGGATGGAAGCTCCTGACCGACCGGTTGGGCAAGAAGGTCCAGATCGTGGGCGATGACATCTTCGTGACCAACACCTCGATCTTCAAAAAGGGCATCGCAGAAGGGATCGGCAACTCGATCCTGATCAAGTTGAACCAGATCGGCACGCTTACCGAGACCCTCGATGCCATCGAGATGGCGAAGCGTGCGGGTTATACATCCGTCATTTCGCATCGCTCCGGAGAGAGCGAAGACTCGACCATCGCGGACCTTGCTGTTGCGACGAACACCGGACAGATCAAGACAGGATCTCTCTCTCGCACGGACCGCATCGCCAAGTACAATCAGCTCATACGGATCGAAGAAGAACTGGGAGACGCGGCAGTGTATCGGGGCAGGGAAGTGTTTTTCAGTCTTAGTAAATAAAGAATCAGATTCTTCTCAAAACGGCAAGACATTTTCTCGCAGAGACGCAGAGTTCGCAGAGAAAAGCTTGACAAAGTTCTGGGTTAAAACCAATACTTAAAGGTTTTGATTTAACTCTGCGCTCTCCGCGTGCTCTGCGAGAGACGCCTTTTCCTCATCGATAATCATGGACCGACCCGAATTCGAAATACTTGTTCAGAATTCCCTCATCAAACTTCCCCAAAAGTTTAAAAAGAAACTCGCCAATATCTCCGTTGAAGTGGAAGACCTCCCTTCCCATGAGCTGTTAAACGATATGGGGATACGGTCCGGTACGCTATTAGGTCTCTATCAGGGAGTGCCGCTTACGAAGAGGGGATGGAATTACGGCAATATGCTTCCGGACCGCATCGTTATCTACCAGCGCACGATCGAGAGTGTTGCCAAATCGCCCGAGGAGATTGAAAAGGTGGTCCTGGATACGGTGATCCACGAAATTGGGCACTATTTCGGGTTTACCGATAAAGAGTTGCGTGAGATAGAGATAGCTAAGAGAAAGCAGGAAAGTGGGAAATAGGAGATGGGAAACGTGTGCAGATGTCCTGCCTGAGAACATATAGACATAATGGTTGACAGTTGAAAATCAAGTGACCTGCCCCTTGCAACGTGGGTTATACTTGGGAACCCAGTTCCCAAATACAGAGCCACACCAAGGAGGCAGGTCATGAAACATTCTATCATT
>JALNZF010000013.1 GCA_023229435.1 Nitrospirota bacterium | reverse complement strand
GCTCACCACGAACGGATAAATACGAATAAATTCAATACACGCTCCGTTCGCCCTGAGCCCTGAGCTTGCCGAAGGGTCGAAGGGTAAACTAAGTGTTTTTCAACAACCTGTTAGTGATGAAGGGCCGCTGCAGGACAAAGGAAGGGACATTGCAGGATGAGGGTCATGGCGTCACGTCTTTCGTGCCGCATTCTGCAAAGCAGGAAGGGTTTTATTTAACCTGTTTATGGTACTGGATGTTGACTTCATAGTCAATGCTGGCGTGTCCGAAGGTATGGTTCATGCCGTGACAGTAGACCTTTCCCTTTGTTGTCTTCTTGTGGGATTTAGCCAGCCCTGCAACCACAGGCGCCAGATCGAAACCGCCGCCCGTGCACCCATCCTCCATGCATTTCATGTGAAAACCGGCGTAATTATCGGGTAAGAAGCTGAGCGTGCGCTCCATCAGTACCGGCTGCAAACCACGCTGGTAATACGTCATGTGAAATTCGATCTTCGAAACCTGGGCATATCGTTCGGAAACCAGGCCAAGGGCCACCAGGGCAATTCTCTCCAACTCCAGTTTTTGCTTATAACTCTGTCTGTAGTGCACGTTTCTCCTTCAGGGTACTCCGTTAGAGTACAAATGCTCCCGTTGTCGGTTTTCTCTAACGGGGCAAAAGACAAAAGCCCGCGAACTGATGCAGGATTCACGATGATGATTCAGAATGGCCTGTTGTGACAGCCAGGGAATAGAAAAAAAACAGGCCCTGACATGATCAGGGCCTGCGAAGGTATAAACCTTTGTTTAGAGCTTTACAACGTTGGCTGCTTTGGGGCCTTTGGGTGAGTCGACAACGTCGAACTGCACTTGCTGGCCTTCGGCCAACGACTTAAAGCCGCTGTCCTGGATGTCTCCGAAATGAACGAAAACATCGCCGCCGGTCTCACGGGTAATGAAACCAAATCCCTTGGCATCATTGAACCACTTTACTGAACCTGTCTCCATGATGAGCTACCTCCTTCTTGTGAAATTGAAGCGACGGAAAAGGACAAAAAAAATGCCGCAAAGTCTATCTGTCTTTGCGGTTTCCCTACAAGAACATCCGGAACTTCTTGTCAGGATAATGCCCCTTCTGTGCCGGAATGTCAACAGTTATTTTGTCCCTTTCGTGTTTTTGTTGAAAACACAGTACAACGCGAGTTCATTCTCGAAGTGCAACGCTTAATGCCGCAACCTCCAATGGTGGTTATATAACCGCGATACTTTCTCGGGATACGGTTAAACAGTATTCGATCCGAGCTAGTTGCTCTGGAGCAATCTTACTGAAGTCGGTCCCTCTTGGCGAACACTAACAAAAAGAAAAAACTTCTATTTCGGTTGATTTCACAACCAAATAAATGATACAGTTACACTATCAAAGATACTAACGTGAGAAAGAGGTATTGGTCATGCCTGTCTGGATCGTTGCCGTACAATGGGTTTCACGCGCCATTCTTCTGTTGCTGTTCATTCTGTCGATCTGGTCCGTGGCGACCATGCTCCGCTGTTTCCGCTTACTGCAAAAGGCGGACGGGACGTCCAAGGGCGGAAATAATGACTTGGATCGGGCCTCCCAATTGATCGAAACGCACCAATGGGCTCCGTTTAGGGAATGGGCGTCGCACGGCGACACGCTGCATGCCGGTACTGCGCGGGTGATCTTGCAGACAACCCCGAACGACACGTCCCAGGTCGACCGGGCGGTAAAAAGCTATCTCAGCCTCGAGCGCAGCCGTCTCGAGGAGGGGCTCACGATCCTGGCAACGCTGGGATCGAATGCGCCCTTTATCGGACTCTTCGGCACCGTGCTCGGGGTCATCCAGTCCTTCGGCGCGCTGGGCGCGCACCGGACCGACGCGGCCGATATCATGGCCGGCATCTCCGAGGCCCTGATCGCGACGGCATTCGGGTTGTTCGTGGCCATCCCCGCCGTTGTGGCGTTCAACGTTTTTTCAAAAAAATTGAAGAGCATTATCGTCAAGTCCGAGGCGCTCAAAGATCTCTATCTTTCCAAAATACAGGGAGGTCAGTGATCATGGCATCCGATCTTTATCCATCAGGCTCCGAAGACGACAGCGGGCCCATATCCGCCATCAATGTGACCCCCTTCGTCGATGTCGTGCTGGTGCTGCTGGTCATCTTCATGGTCACCGCGCCCATGCTGATGCAGGACAGCATCGGCATCCATCTTCCCAAGGCATCGAGTTCGGACAAAAAACTTATTTCAAAGATGGGAGTGGCGGTCACCCGGCAGGGACAGATCCTGCTGAACGGTGTTCTTGCATCTCCGGAAACGATTTCTGCCCGCGTCAAAGAGGCGCTGGCAAAGGACCCCGAGACCCAGGCCCTCATCAGCGCCGATGGGGACGCGAGACACGCTGATGTTGTCCGGGCGATCGATCTCATTAAATCAGCAGGAATGAACCGCTTTGCAATACAGATCGAAAAACAATAACGCCATTGCCCTGGACGATCCATGGGTGATATCGTCCGCACTCCACGGCATCCTGCTCTTCTCGATCGCGGCCATGCTTCTTGTCGGCCAGCATCGGAAACCGGTAGAGGTGGACATCCAGATACTGGAGGCGCCGAAGGTCGCCCAGCTGCCGATCCGCGTGATCGAGCCGAAGGTCCAGCCGCGGAAATCGCAGGGCCGTGAAGTCTTCGGCATCAGCCCCCGATCGGTCACGTCCGAGCAGGGGGTAGACGTAAAAGCCGGGAATACCGTGGCCAAGGCCCCTGACGAGGAGATATTGAAACCCGGCGATGCTGATCTGCTTCCCGTCCCTTCGGAAGATTACCTGGTCACGAGCATGCCTGTCTTGAAGGCTGAAGTGCGGGTCCTTTACCCTCCGGTATCAAGAAAACAGGGGATTCAGGGCGCCGTCATCATGGACCTGCTGATCGACGAGTCGGGAAAGGTCCGTGAGGTGACCCTTATCGGGGGCCCTCATACTGAACTGAACACGGCGGCAATGGCGGCGGCAAGGGGTTTTCAGTTCACGCCGGCAATGATCCAGCAGAAGCCGGTGGCCGTTCGCATCCGGTACACCTATCGATTCGTCCTGGAGCGATAACAGGAGCAGATATCAATGGACCAGTCCTTGCGTCGAAACAATCGTATGGTTCACCTTCTCATATCGCGCATCATCGGAATGCTGGGTCTTGCCCTTCTTGCTGTCTGTCTTGCTCAGACGGATGGTGCAGCTGAAGAAACTCCGCTCCCAACGCCCGTATCCGAACTGAGCTCAACGCTGAGCACAACACTAAGCTCATCCCTCAGTTCAACGATCAGCTCAACGCCGACCCAAACGGTTACGATCACCGGTTCCCTCCTGGAACGCGGGACAAAACGTCCGCTACCTTCGGTCAACGTCTTCTGTTTCCCGGCGTCATATCCCGACGCACCGATCAAAGTCATCACCGACAGGGCAGGTAAATTTTCAATCGATGTCCCCGAAGGCAGAATGAAATGGGTGATATCAATATCGGGGTATAATCGCCTGGAGCTTGAAGATGAACAGCAGGCCGGAACGCCCGGCAAGCCCCGCCTTTTATATCTCGAGAAGAAGACCTACCTGACCTATGAAACGACGGTATATGGGGAAACCGAAAAAAGGGATGATAAGACCAGGTCACTCGATCAGGCGCAATTTGCCACGGTGCCGGGCGCGGGCGGCGATCCGATCAAGGCTGTCCAGAACCTTCCGGGCGTGAACCGTCCGGGGGCGTTCAGTTCCCAGATCATCATCGAAGGTTCCTCGCCGAACGATACGCGCTATAACCTGGACAATCAGCCCATTCCGATCATCTTTCATTTCGGCGGGCTCTCCTCGGTCGTCATGTCGGAAGCCGTGGACCACGTTGATTATCTTTCCGCGGGCTTCGGGCCCGAGTTCGGCCAGACCATCGCCGGGCTCGTGAATCTGACGGTGAAGGACCCGCAAACAGACCGTACCCACGGCTTTGTGTATGCCGACACCATGAATGCCGGCGGGATGGTGGAGGGGCCGATCAATGATCATTCGTCCTATCTGTTCGGGATGAGACAAAGCTATATCGGTTATGTGCTGGGCGCAGTCGTCGGCAACGATAACAAGAATTTTAATTTAACGGCAGTCCCGGAGTTCAGGGATATCCTTTTTGAATACAAGAACCAGGTGTCGACGGAGGATACGTTCAAGCTCGTCACGATCGGGTCGCAGGACACCTTCGCGTTTCTGCTGAAGCAGCCCGTGGACCAGGACCCCGCCATCCGGGGGAATTTCAAGCTCGATACGAAGTTCTTCCGCGTCATTCCCGAGTGGACGCACCGCTTCAGCCCTGATGCGATCGGCCGGATCAGTCTCGGCATGGGCAAGGACTGGGTGCTTTTCGATCTGGGGGACTATTATGTTCATAACGATCAGACGGCGCTTTCCGGCAGGGCGGAGATCGAGAACCAGCTGGGCAGTTCCTGGAAAAGCTATCTGGGCGCGGATTTTCTGTATAACCGGACAACCGTCAAGTATCAGCTGCCGATCGTTTACAGCCAGGGAGGCATCTCAAGTCCCATCGGATCGGGCGATGTCGCCGTGGTCTCCAAAAGATATGAGTCCGACGTTGCCGGACTGTATTGGAGGAACGTTTTTCATCAACAGGATTCACGATGGAGCTTCATTCCCGGCGTGCGGGTAAGCTGGTTTAACCTGACGGACGAGGTCCTGCCGGAACCGCGTGTCGGCATTCGTTACGCCCTCGACCATGGCCTGACGCTGCGGGCCGCGTCCGGCCTCTATAATCAGGCCCCGGCGGTACAGACCCTCGACAAGACCTACGGAAATCCCGACCTCACGTCACAGCGGGCTGTGCACTATACGGCCGGATTCGAAAAAGATTTCCGTGAAGGATCGGCGAGCGGCTGGTCCCTTTCGAACGATTTTTTCTACAAGCATGTTTACGATCTCGTGGCGCGCACGACAGCCATGGTAAGCCCGTCGCGGCCGCAGTATTACGACAACTCCGGATACGGTCACATCTACGGTCTGGAGTTCATGGGGAAGTATAAATCTTCACAATGGCAGGGCTGGATCGCTTACACGCTTTCCCGAAGCAGGCGGGGAGACGCGCTGACGCCGGAAACCATTTCTCAATATGACCAGACCCATTTGCTCACGGCGGTAGCCGAAAGGGAGCTTGGCCGGAACTGGATGGTCTCGGCCCGCGTGCGCTACACAACAGGCAATCCCTATACGCCCATTATCGGCGCCGCCTACGACGTCAACAGCGATCTCTACGTTCCGGCCCGGGGAGATATCTATTCCGCGCGCATGGGCGCTTTTTTCCAGGCTGATCTGCGCTTCGACAAGAAATGGGTGTATGACCGGCGGATCATGACCGGTTACCTCGACATTCAAAATATTACGAACCAACAAAACCCTCAGGAGATCCGGTATTCGTATGACTATCAGCAGTCGGAAAAGATCACGGGGCTGCCGATTTATCCGACGCTCGGGATAAAGCTGGAGTTTTGATTCGGGTAGTGTTAAAAGTTCTATGAAAAGCATGGGGGCATTAATGAAAGAGTGTCTCCCGCGAAACGTCATTCCCGCGAAGGCGGGAATCCAGGATTTTTGAACAACAAGCTTGCCACATGGTAATGATCATGAAACAATTCTTTGTTTATGTTCTGTGTAGCAAACGAAACGGCACACTCTATACGGGCGTGACATCTAACTTAATTAAACGAGTTTACGAACACAGAAACAATTTTGCAGACGGTTTTACAAAGAAATACGACGTTCATCGTTTGGTTTGGTATGAGGTGCATGGAGCTGCGGAAACAGCCATTCCCCGCGAGAAGCAGATAAAGAAATGGAACCGACAATGGAAGCTGGACTTGATCGAGCAAAGTAATCCGGAATGGAAGGATTTGTATGACGAGTTAGTGAATATTCCTGGATTCCCGCTGAAGCCTGCCCCAGCAAGAGTCAAGCAGGGGCGGGAATGACGATAAGAAATTCTAAGAAACTTTTGACTTTACGTTGATCCATACAGGGAGTTCCGATATGAAGATAGTTGCAACACGATTTCTACTTGCGCTTATCGTGGCTTTTGTGACGACGCAGTGCGGCAATGAAGACAACATGCCGAAATACCAGGCACTCGGCGAACTGCGCATCTTGACGGTCGTCGCGAGCGCTCCCGAGGCCAATCCCGGAGACACAGTAACGTTCACACCGGTCCTGAGCGATCTCAACGGCAATGGCCGGACGATCAATTATGCGGTCCAGGCGTGCATCGATCCGGGCGTGGGCAACGGGGCAGCCCGGAGTGCCCAAATCCCGATCCCACAAGTATTCAGACCGGAACCGCTACGATCCCCGCAGGCGCAAGCCGGACGTATACCGGTCCGGTTACGCAGTTCTCCCTGACCATGCCGGATGCGAATACCATATTTTTGAATAGAAGCATTGTGGACCAGTACAACGGAGTGATCTACCTTGTGCAGTATAATATCAGCGTCCCAAACGGTCCGGCCATCAACTCCTTTCTGAGGGTCTTCGTGTCGACCACTGCGAAACCGCAGAAGAACCAGAATCCATCGATCGCGTCAGTAGATCTCAACGGCAGTCCTGTTCCCGACACGATCCCGATGCCGACCTCAGACGCGAATTTTCGTGTCGTTTCGGCGGAGAGTTCCTCAGAGGCCTACCAGGACATGCAACGCGACGGGAGTTTCGTGACGCGCACCGAGGAAATGCTCAATACCTGGTTCGTTTCCGACGGGGAGTTCGATTACAGCAGAACGATCGGGAGTACCGAGAATTTATGGGCCCCTCCCGGATCAAAACCCGCGGATCGAGGCGTTGTGATCATGGTCATCACGAGAGACGGGCGGGGAGGGGCCGTGTTTCAGAAAGTTGAAATGAATTAATGCGGAGAGCATCTAGGAAAGTGTTGCGTAGCGCGTGCAACAATGTCCCCCGGTGTGTCCCCTGTAAGTATCAGTCCATTCGGAAACAGCAAAGGGGCGTCAAATGAATCAGATGATTGAAGAAAGTACGGTAATTGACATAAGGGGTTTATGCTGACTCCCCCCTATCCTGGCGGTCGTCGGGAAACTCAAAACCATGAAAGAAAACGACATCGCACTGGTTGTCTCTGACAAGGAGTCCATGCTTAACGATATTCCCGCTATTTGCGATCAAGTTGGATGTGAACTTTTAAAAACAGTTAGAATGAAAGATCTCATGTTGTTTTTAATAAAGAACAAAAAATGGACATAGCGAGAGCAGAAACATGGGGGGACTATAGGATGTCCCCTATATCCTTTTCATGTGAAATTTACAATCCATATTAAAAGGCCCCTAAAGGAACCCTAAAAACTCCTTCCTGAACTCGTAGATGTTTACATTCTTCTGCACAACCTGAATCAAATAAACACACACACCGGCACATTCATCAATCAAGAACTACGCTCCCGGCGTTGGGCCCTTCTTCGGCGCCTCCTCGTTGTTCTCTTCCTTCTTTTCCTTTTTTTCCTCGCCCTTGTCGTCCGCCTTCAGCTTCTTCGACATTTCCTTCAGCCGTTTGTCCACCAGGAAGTTGATGGATCCCTGCGGCCAGGTCCAGTCCACCTGACGCTCGCCGGCCGGAAGTCCGGTCAGGACCTCCAGCGCCTCATTCACGGTCTTGACGGCGTAGACCCGGAATTTGCCGTCCTTCACTGCATCCACCACTTCCTTCTTGAGCATCAGGTTCTTCTTGTTCAACTCCGGAATGATCACACCCTGGTCGCCGGTGAGTCCGCGGTTCTTGCATACGGCAAAGAACCCTTCGATCTTTTCGTTCACCCCGCCGATGGGCTGGATCTCGCCCTTCTGATTGATCGAGCCGGTGATGGCAAGGTTCTGCTTCACCGGCACCTCGGCGATGCCTGAGATGAGCGCGACAGCCTCCGCGGCAGAGGCGCTGTCGCCCTCCACCTCGCCGTAGCTCTGCTCAAAGGCAAGGGTGGCGGAGATTGAGAGCGTCTTGTCCTGCGCGTAGGTTCCTCCGAGATAGCCGGAGAGGATGAGCACCCCCTTGTTGTAGATGCGGCCCGAGAGCTTGGCCTCGCGCTCGATGTCGATGACCCCGGCCTTGCCGAGATAGACCCGGCTGGTGATGCGCGACGGTTTGCCGAAGGAAAAATCTCCGATATCGTACACGGACAGCCCGTTCACCTGCGCGACCACGTTGCCGGAGAGATCGACCATCAGTGTTCCCTCGGCGAACAGCTCCTGGATGCGCTCATCGATCAAATTCGCCCGGTAGACCTTTTCGTCCAATGCCTTGTCCACGTGTTCACCCGTCACCACGCCGCTCCCTGCCTGTGTTGCCCAGTACGACGACTCGCGCACCAGGTCCGACAGTTCGCTGAAACGGAGCGAGAGCTTGTTCTGTTTTCCACCAAGACGCACGGCATGGTTCACGACGCCGGCGACCGCGATCCGGTCAAAGGGGAGCAGACCGTCTTTTTTGACCATGGCGCCGACAAAGTTCGCGTAACGCATCTTTTCATCAGTCGAACTCGCGGTTTGGGTGTCGAAATCGGATTTGACCTTGAAGATGTCCCGGAAGTCTTCGTCATAGTAATAGAGGAGGTAGTAGAGCCAGGGGCTGCCGAGCATGATGAGCTTGAGCGAGACCGGGATGGGTTCGGCCTTGAGGCCTCCCGTGGAAATGCCGTAGAGCTCGGCCAGGTCCTCGACCTTCACCTCGTTCTTCTTGATGACCCGTTTGAGCGCGTCCCAGGAAAAGGGGCTGCGGAGGACATCGAGCGCGTTCAGGATCAGGTAGCCGCCGTTCGCCTGGAGCAGCGAGCCCGACCGGATCATGGTAAAGTTCGTGTAGATCGCGCCGAACCTCGCCTTGCGCTCGATACGGCCGACCAGGTTGTTGTACGTCGGATTGGCTTCTTCAATTACCGGACCGCCTTTGGTCTCGGCGTTGTCCACGATCACGTTCACCTTGTAGTGTTCGAGGAAGCTCCCCTTGTCCATGCCCTCGATCGGGAACGGCAGCTCCTGCGTCTGGCCCAGGAACTCGCGCAGATTATTCAGGACATCTTCCTCGACCTCCACAAGATACTCCGGAATGCGGGGATTGACGCGGTACCGCTCTTTCAGATCATCGAGATGGTGCCCCATGGAGAAATGCGCGACGTGCTGGTTGAGCTCATGCACTTTTTCGCGCGACTCTTTATCGAGCAGGCGCGCCTTGGACAGAAAATCGCGGACCCCGGTATCCACCTTTTTTTCATGTTCCTCAAGTTCGTGCCGCTGCTCGGGTGAGAGGGTCTCAAGCTCCTGGGGCGTCATCGGCTTGCCCTTCCACATCGGGACCTTGACGATGCCGGTGCGGGTGATCGTCAACTGATACCCCAGTTCGAGCGCGCTTCTGCCGGCATCGGCAAACAGGACCTCCTTAGCCTTCTCCGCCTCGTCCACGATGCGCGATTTCTGTTCTTCGTATTCCTTGGACTCGAAGACCTTGGGGATCTCGCTCTGCATGAACTCGATGAACTTCTCGACATCGCGCCTGAACTCGCGGCCCTTGCCCGGCGGCAGTTTGATCGCCCGCGGTCGGTCGGGGTCCTTGAAGTTGTTGACATAGCACCAGTCATCGGGGACCGGCCGGTCCAGGGAGATCCGCTTGACGATGGATCTGGCAATGGAGTTCCTGCCCGTGCCCGGGACGCCGGACACGAAGATATTGTACCCGTGATTTTTGATGGAGATGCCGAACTCGATCGCCTTCACCGCCCGAGTCTGGCCGATGACCTCGTCCCTGAGCGAGAGCTCGGCAGTGGTATTAAACGGAAATTCCGCCGGATCGCAGATGTGCCGGAGTTCGGCTGCGGGTATTTCCAGGTTTTTGATGTCCACAGGATCCTCCTTCTTTCGTACAACGTAATATCAAAGCCCTTCACCACAGAGGACGCAGAGGTAAATCAAGATCTTTGAGTCTTGGTCTTCACGCGGAATATATGTTGAGCTTTTCTCTGCGAACTCTGCACCTCAGCGTGGCCCGCTTAATCGGCCATTGCGAGAAAATTTCATGCCGTTTTGAGAAGAATTTTATTCCCAAGTAAAGTGTAGGTGCTATGCGGTACATTGTCAAGGGAAGCGCCTAATTGAAAGTATATGAGTAATGACTGTACAAACATATTGAAAGTACCATCATAGTGTGTTACATTTAACATTGTCAGGGGATGAAGGAAACTATACATGCCGACCGTTCTAAGGATTGGATCGCATCGTTTTTTCTTTTATGCAGGCGATAAAGATGAACCGAGACATATTCACGTTGAGCGGGACGACAACGCAGCAAAATTCTGGCTTGAACCGATAATGCTTCACAGCAGCAGCGGCTTCAACCGGATTGAAATCAGCCGCATTCAGAAAATGATTGAAGAAAATCATACGCGGCTCGTGGAGGCATGGAATGACTACTTCGGCGGTTGAAATGGCGGTTCCAAATGCAGAACGCATAATGATGACTGAGGACACGCTGAGTGTCGATCTGAGCGACGGCAGGACGATCTCCGTGCCACTGGCCTGGTTTCCGCGGCTTTTACATGCGACGCCGGCGGAGAAAAAGAATTGGCGATTGATCGGAAAAGGACAGGGTGTTCACTGGGAAGATATTGATGAGGACATCAGCGTTGAAGGTCTGCTTGCCGGCAGGCGATCCGGTGAAAGCCAGAATTCTTTCAAAAAATGGTTGGAACGGAAGACCGCCCGTTAATGAAATGAAGCCTTAAGTCGCCGTAGTTATCCGACCCATCTCGCTCGCCCCCTCCATCTTCGAGTTACGGCATCGAATTTATATTCTTGATATATTTAATCTTCAAGACCACCTTCCTGAACTCGGCGTTTTCCAATTTGACCTGTAGGTGCATATTGCAATCTGGTATCCTCAAGTTACCCACGTGACGGAATAAACGAATATGAATAATTTTCATTGATTTTTTGCAGAAACGTCTTTATACTTTGGTTGTTTTTCTCCTAATGCATTTGCGAATTAAACCTGACAGGAGGTACGTGAATGAATCTTACCAAGCTCATCCCGCCGAAACCCGCCCATGTTCTCGATCGGGAGAGGCTCACGGGCAAGCTTCTGGAGTGGGAAGATAAAAAGCTGGTCATCATCCACGCGCAGGCAGGGCAGGGGAAGAGCACGCTGGCGGCGGGATATGTCCAGTCGCTCAAATCGCCCTCGGTGTGGTACACCATGGACCAGGAGGACGACGACCCGGCGGTTTTCCTGTCGGCGCTGGGCACGGCTATCCAGCGCGCCTGGCCCGGGAACATTCCCGCGGTCCCCTCACTTCCCCTGAACCGCTACGGCATCAACGGCCTCCGCCCGGACATCGGCGCCTGGATCGAACAGGCGTTCGGGAACATACCGAAGCCGGGCCTGCTCGTGTTCGACGATTACACCCCTACCTCGTCCTCGCCGATGCTGCCGCACCTCATGAAACAGCTGATCGACCGCACCCCGCCCCATGTCCGGTTCATGATCATTTCCCGGGTGAGGCCCGAACTGGACATCGCGAAGCTCCGCGCAACGCAGTCCGTGGGAGAGCTTGTCGGCGATGACCTCCGGTTCACGGACAGCGAGGTCCAGGACCTGTTCAGCATCATTTTCAGCATGCACATCTCCCCGAACGAGGCGGCGCTTATCAACAGCACGGCGGAAGGCTGGCCGGCCGGTCTTGTGCTGATGCACGAATATCTTGCCACCCTCGCGCCCGGGGCGCGGGCTCTGGCGCTCATCGACCGGCGCGCGGCGGGGTTCCGGACTCACGTCTTCGACTACCTCGCGCAGGAAGTATTCGCGCACCTTCCGCAGGATATGCAGCGGTTCCTGCTCCAGACCTCGGTCGTGGATTTTATTCCGGTGCCGCTCATCGAACTGCTGACCGGCCTGCCGCGCACCGCGGCATCGGGCAGGATATCCATTACAACGATGGTGAAGGACCTTCGGGACAGGAACCTGTTCGTCACGGCGCTGGAGGATGATACCCTCGCGATCCGCTACCACGCGCTCTTCCGCGAGTTTCTCAGAAAAAAACTGATCGCCCAGACCAGGCCCGCGGAGGTGAAAAAACTGTACACCCGCGCGGCGGCCTACTTCAGAAGATCCGGAGATATGGTACGGAGCATCGACCTTTCCCTTGCCTCGGGACAATTCGACCAGGCCATCAAACAGATGGAGGCCTGCGGCGAAGAGATGATCGCGCGCGGCCAGACGGGGACGCTGATCCGATGGATCGAAACGCTTCCGCTCGAACACGGGAACCGGCCGTGGTTCCTGTTCTACCGCGCCGTGGCATGCCGGTTCACCGATTCCCGCACGGCCCTCACGTTCTTCGATCTCGCGTTCAAGGGCTTCCGCGGCGGCAGGACCGCCTTCAACCGCGCCCGGGGCGCGGGAATGATGTACTCGATGTGCGGCATCATCGAGGCATGCTTCCACACGGGCGGCGACTTTACGCGCATGGGGCGCGACGCGGCGCTGGCCCAGGCGCTCCTCAAACAGAACCGACGCGCGTCGCCCGGAGCGCGGGCGAGACTGCTGCTTGCCATGGGCATGGCGTGGTTCTTCATCGGCAGGCTTCAGCAGGCCTCGGACGCGCTCAGGCAGGCGCTCGATCTGTTCCGGAAGCAGGGCGACCATTTTTATCAGATCACCACCGCCATTTACCTGACTCCCTGCGCGCTTTACCAGGGCGACTTCCGCCTTGCCGGTGAAACGGTCAACAAAGGACTTGAGACGAGCGCTTCCATACCCGATGAGGCCGGAGGTCATGCGGCCCTCCTGCTGGTGGCGGCCATGACGTCACTCTTCGCGGGGGACTTTGCCGGGGCCCGGAAACGCCTTGACCAGTGCATGGACCTTGCTGACAGCCACGCGCTCGAGTCGATGGTGTTTCTCTCCCTTGACATCGGCGGATGGCTCAAGATCGCCCAGGGAGACTACCCCGGCGCCGTGCTCCTGCTGACGGAGTGCAAACGCAAGGGCGAAGAGTCTCAGAATGCCTTTTTCAGCGCGTCCGCGGCACATCTGCTCGCGATCGCCTATCTGTTCCAGAATAAGCTCGACCAGGCAAAAAAAGAATCGGACTATGCCCTGGCAATACGGACGCAGTCGGGAAGCAAGCTGTTCCATGCGATCTACCTCATCGCGAGCGGCGCGATCCTTGTAAAGCTTAAAAAGTATCGTCAGGCGGAAAAGGAACTGCTCATCGCCGTCAAGATGCTTCAACAGATAAGGGCCGCTCAACAGGAGGCGAACGCGCATCTCGTGCTGGCCCGGCTCTACGGGATGATGAAGAAAATGGATCCCGCGCGCAAGCACCTGCGCGAAGGGTTTTCCATCGGCCAGGAAAGGGGATTCACCTACTATGCCCTGTTCAATGCGGAGGAACTGGCCGGTTTGGCGAATGCCGCGCTCGCGCACGGCATCTGTATTGACTACTGTTACCGGCTGATCAACAACCAGACCGGTTCGGGCACAACGCCGTTCCTTGAGATCAATTGTCTTGGCGGGTTCAGAACAATGCGGGCAAAGGTTCCGGTGCGGGATGCCGAGTGGAAAAGCAAGCGGGCAAAAACATTCGTCAAACTGCTCGTTGCCCAGGACGGGCATGCCGTGTCGCGTGATATCGCCATGGAGACGCTCTGGCCGGACATGGACCCCGACACGCTCGGCCCGACCTTCAACAGCATGCTCCACCGGGTGCGGAAGGTGCTGGAGCCGAAGAACGTTCCAGGCAGATCCGAATCCTGCATCCTTCACGCTGACGGCGTCATCAAGCTGAACAAGGAACTGGTCCGGACCGATGTCGGGCAGCTGCTTCACCATCTGGACGCAACAGACCGCATGAAGTCAAGCCGGAAACCAGAAGACATCGTAGGAGAATACGAGAAGGCGTTCGACCTCTATGAAGGAGACTTTTTGCCTGAAGATCTTTACAGCGACTGGGCCGCGCCCATGCGGGACCGCCTGCGCATCCGCTACCTGCGGGCGCTCGAGGAAGCGGCCGGGATCGCGGAGTCATCCGGCGACCGGGACAGGACGCTGCGCTTCTACGAGCGGATGTTCTCCGCGGACCCCTGCAACGAGAAGGCGTGCTGCTGGCTCATGCAGCGATATCACTCGGACGCCCGGCGCGGCGAGGCGATCCGGACCTATGAACGGTGCGAACGCGCTTTGAGTAAGGATGTGGATCTTGAACCGGATGAGGAAACAAAAAAGTTGTATCGGAGGATTTTGGAAAGGTAGGGGAAGATAAAGTCTTTGACAGGATGACAGGATTCTTAATAAGACAGTTACGGCGGCTGATCATGAAGTTTGAGCCGAGTTTATTGCCTAAATCGCTTTAACCATGCGTATAATCTATGCTACCGTAATCCGTCCCCCTATAAGCACGGGCTGATTGAGATAAGAAGGGCCACTTATGTTTATCAAATTATTAAAAGTCGTCGTCGCTATTTTGTTGTTTATGACAGCATGTTCACGCAGCCACAATTCTGACGTGCCAAGTGTTGCGGATGTCACTTATCGGGAAACATCAGGTTCTGTCTCCCCTGATGTCGCTTGGGACGAAAAGTATACCGTTTCTCTGACTGGATTAACCTTCGTGCGCACCGGCTTTTCAGCATTGACGACGGTCAATACCGGCACTTGGACGATTAATAGTTATGGAACAAATGAATCAAAGCTACTCAGCGATTTGTCGACGGCTGATGTCTATGGGGTGGTGAAAACAGGCCAGGGGTCAGCTCCTATCGGCGGTGGAATCAAAGATTATACTATTCAGTATGACAATGGGGATACTAGAGAAGTCATTATCGGCGATGGCAGCATCTACAGCAATGCGGCCCTATTGACGACACCGATAGATAACTATTTATCCAATGTTGTTTTGCCGGCTGGCGCTTCAAGCAGATATAAATAGTCCATCGGACAGATCTTACTGACGATGAAAGTCGAGCCATCCTCGCTTCGCTCGGCGGCTCACCTCATCGTTCGTCAAGGATTAAGTGCATGTGATTTGGCTGGATCGCTGTTTCCGCGTCCGAAGCTTTGCGCTGACACCTTTGGTGAGGAAAGCTGCTTCTTAAAGAGGTCTTCGTCCGCTACCAAGTCTACTCCACTTCTCTCACATGAAACAAGCCCCGTTGCAGTTTATCAAAGATCGCCTTGTCGGTATGCGCGCACGTACATGCCCCGAAATTTTTTACGTTCCTGCAATGATCTGCAGGCTGAATAAACCGGGCATTCTGTGCCAGGCCGGGAACGCCTTTAAGGATATTGCTTATCTCAGCCGTTGTTAGCTGCTTGCCCTGGTACGGTATCATCGCCCGCTTCAGTTCATCGTGAAATCTGCTCGACGTCATTGTCCATCCGTTCATGGGTTACTCCATTGAATGCGCCAATTAACTACTTTTTTCTCATCAAAAAATACAACTCCCCCTCATGCTGGAGGTTGCCCGCGGTCAATTCCGCATCCGGACCGTGGCCGAAGAACACGTCCGCCCTGCCAGCCCCCTTGATCGCCCCGCCCGTGTCCTGGTTCAGCACAAACCGGGAGAAGGGGACCCATTTCGTGATCACGTTGTTCTCGATCACCGGCTTTTGCGCCGCAATAAAAGCCAACGCGCCCTTGGGGAACATCCTGCTGTCCGTGGCAATGGACCGGCCCGGCGTGAGCGGCACTCCGATATTGCCGATCGACGGGCCCGTGTCGAGGCGGAAGAAGACGTAGCTGGGGTTCTGGTTCAGGACCGTGGTGAGCTGGTCTGGATGGGTCCGCAGATACTCCCGTATCGCCTGCATGGACATGTTCTCCCTGGTCATGGCCCCGGTATCGATCAAATATCTGCCGATGCCCTTGTACGGCCAGCCGTTCGTACCGTCGTACAATACGCTCAGGATGTTCCCGTCACCCAGGTCCACCTTGCCCGAACCCTGCACCTGAAGGAAATGGATGTCAACGATGTCGGAGCACCACATGATCTCAAGGTCCTTGCCGGCGAGCATCTCTTTCTGGTCGATCTCTTCGCGGGAGTAATAGGGGACGACCTTCCTGTTGTCAAGCCTGCCGAAGAGCTTGGTCCTGAGGAACCCCTCCCCAAACGGTGTCAGGTCGATCTCGATGATATCATCGGGTCTTCGATACAGCGGAAACCGGAAGGTCTCGTCACGAGCAAGACGGCAGGAGAGCATCGGCTCATAGTAGCCGGTGAAGAGCACCTTGCCGTTTCCATCGGACCCGACGGCGCGGTAGAGCGTAAAATCGTTCTTGATGCGCTCCACCTTTTGATCAGCGGTCAATGAATCGTTCTCGACGATAAGGAGAAAGTTCTGGAGCGTTACGGCCATGTCGAGGGTGCTTGCCTTATCAGGCCCCAGAAAGAACACCGTGTCCTGCGGAAGCTTCTTGTAATACTCCAGGCTCTGGCGAGCTGCAGCGGCGACATCCTTGAACCCGCTATCGTCACGAGGCGCGATCGATTGCCACGACGACAGACGCGCCAAAGAGTTGTCCGGCCTCGTTACCGTCACCGGCGGCCTGGCGCAGGCGAACAGGAAGAGAAGGGCAAGGAATGTCAGGATCGTTTTATTCATGGTTAACATGCAATTCTCTGTAGCGTATAGGTTCCTCTTCATTGACGGGAAAGGTGAGTAACTAATGGATCAAATTCTTCTTAAATCGGCAAGAAATTTTCTCGCGGAGACGCAGAGTTCGCAGAGAAAATCGAAAAATGTTCCGGTTTAAAAAAAATAAGTAAGGGTCTTGAATTAACTCTGCGTCCTCTGCGAGAGACGACTTTCGGTTCAAGCTTGTCCGGGTCAGGTGAGGGGGCCGACAGTGCCGTGACGCATAACGCTTCAGGCAGCTGTTCCCGCTATTTCACTTCCGGATACTGGTTGAATTTTTTAGCAACCATCGCGAGCTGATCGGCAAGCCAGATGGTTTGCTTCGCGTTCTCTACGGTGACATCGTCGCGTTTCTCGCCGATGTGCAGATCCTCCCCCTTCAGGACTTCATGGGTGTTCATGAGCGTCACGCCCCGGGCATAGATCTCGTCGATGTACTCGGCGATCTCCGTGTCGAAAACAAGGGCGGCGTCCAGCGTGCGTAACCGGAAGTCCAGGAGCTCCTCTTTCCGGAGCTCGCCGGTTTTCCCGAGCGTGGCCAGGATCCGCATGAGATCATCGTAGATCTCCCTCCGTCTTGAATGCAGGGACTTCCGGGAACCCCTGACGCCGCGGGACGACCGGTAGATCAGGTAGGCGACGCCTGCCGCGATTATGAGCAGCAGCGTTGTCTGGAGTATGTTCAGGATAAGGAGCATGTTCACCGTGCCTTTCTCACGTCACGTCAACCATAAGTGTAGCACAGTTCAAAAAGGATGAAAAGCAGGAATTGGCGATGGAAATGATTTTCCCGAGGAAGGAGGAGGCTTGATGCATCCACGGCCCATAGATCCGAAAGACCTCTTCACTTTTTATTTTTTTTCGTGTACTATAGCGCTTACTTACATTCCGGAAAAAGCCGTTCCCGAGGTATCGTCATGAAACGATCACAACTTGTCCTTGCCCTTTTCCTCTCCCTGTTGCCGCTCACGGCCCATGCCCTTTCCCTTGAGGAGGGCTTGAAGATCATCACCGAGACGGGGCGGGATGTTCAGATCGCCCGGTCCGATGAGGACGTCGCACGGGGGGCCGTATCGCTTGCGCGTTCCCCCTGGCGCCCCTGGGTTGACCTCTACGGCCGCGAGACATGGCTGAGATATACTCCCGAGGCCAAATTCGGCCCTCAAACGGTCACCACATCGCAGGACCAGTTCCTGGCCTACGGGGTGCGGGCCACGCAGCTGCTGTATGATTTCGGCAAGAGCTCTTCCTCGATCGATGCCGCACAATACGGATTAAAGGCCCGTGAGATCATGACCGGCCGGTCGAAGAACCAGGCGGCCCTGGACTTCATCATCGCGTACCTGGATCTCCTGGAATCGGAGAAACTGCTCACCGTGGCAACGGAAGAAGTGAAGCGGTATGAGGCGCACAAAAAGGACACGGAAGCACGGTATCGCGCGGGCGTCATCACGAAGAACGAAGTACTCCAGGTGAACGTCACGCTCGCCGACTCTCAACAGCGGCTCCTGACCGCGGAGAACTCCCGCTCTCTCAGGGAATCGAAGATCAACAGCCTGCTCTTGAAACCGCTGAACGACGCGGTACAACCCGAGGAACTCAAGGCGAGCCCGGCGGCAGGCCTTACGCTCGACGAGGCATGGGCCGGCGCCGGGGATTCACGTGCCGTGCTGAAGGAAATGGACGCAGCTATCGCGGCGAAGGAACAGAGCATTCAGTCCACGCAGGCGGAATATTTTCCAACGTTCTATGTTTCCGGCGGGTATGAATATCTTGAGAACAAATACCTGGTCCACCAGGACAACTGGTCCGCCATTGTTGGAGTGAACATCAATCTTTTCTCCGGCGGGGCGAGCAGTTCGAAGATCGGGATGGCACGGGCGGAGCTGCGGTCGCTCAAGCTCTCCCGGGACAAACTGCTTGACACGATCCGGCTCGAGGTAAAGGGCGCCTATCTCGACCTCCAGAGCTCGGAGAAAAAAATGGAGGTCACGAAGACCGCGGTCGAACAGGCCGAGGAGAACCTGAGGCTCCAGCGTCTCCGGTACAAGGAAGGCGTGGGCACGGCAACCGAGGTGCTCGATGCCGTGACGCTGTTGACAACCGCGGAATCGAATTCCTGGAAGTCGCTGTACGGATTCAAGCGGGCCGAGGCCGTTCTCCTGAATGCGGCAGGCAGGGACCTGGTGGTCGTGTACGGAAAGTGAGGCGCAAAGCGCAAAGGGCATAGCGCAGAGCGCATAGGGCAAAGAGCATAACGCAGAGGGTGAAGCATTGTAGCTCTCCGCTCCATACCCTATGCTCCATGCGCCATGCTCTATGCGGTTTTCATCAAGGAGATTTCATGGCAGAAGAACTGGCAGGCAACGGACAGAAAAAGAAAAAAGCCTTTATGATCGTCGGAGTGATCGTGGTCATCGGACTGATCGCAGGGTATCTGTACAGCGGCTATCGCAAGACGCATGTTTCGACCGACGACGCCTTTATCGACGGCAACATCCACACCATCTCGGCGCGGATCAGCGGGACCGTCAAATCACTTTACGTGAACTCCAACCAACAGGTAAAAAAGGACGACCTGCTCGTTGATCTCGACCCGCAGGATTATAGGTCTCGAAGTGAAGCGGCACGGGCGAACCTGGAGCTTCAGCGCGCCATTCTTCGTCAAGCGGAGCGGGAGCTAAAACGAGCCAAGGCTCTGTTTGAAAGCAAGACGAACTCAGCCGACCGATATGATAAAGCTGTTTCGACCCAAGAGATAGCTGTGTCCCAGGTGAAACTTGCCGAAGAGCAGCTCCGTCAGGCTGAATTAAACCTTAGTTATACGGTGCTGAGAGCCCCGGCGGACGGGTATGCTACTAAGATAGCGATCCTGACAGGTAATCATATTCAAGCAGGGCAGCTACTTATGGCCATAGTTTCTCTAGAAAACCTCACAGTTGTAGCAAACTACAAGGAAACCGAGCTTGGGCGCATCCGGCCCGGCCAGGAGGTGAGGCTCAAGGTGGATGCCTACCCCGACAAGGTCTTCACGGGGAAAGTGGACAGTATCATGGCCGGGACCGGGGTGTCCTTTTCTCTCTTCCCGGCTGAGAACGCCACAGGCAACTACGTGAAGGTCGTCCAGCGCATCCCGATCAAGATCGTGCTTGATCCGGGCGCGGACAAGGACCATGTCCTCAGGATCGGAATGTCCGTGGAGCCGACGGTTCTTGCGAAATAAAGAGACGAGGGACGAGGGACGTGGGACGAGAGACGTAGGACGACGGACGAGGGACGAGGGACGTAAAAAAGATAAGGATAGCCTATCATCCTCATCGTGAACGAAGTTAACGATCATCCATTCTCCTTCCTATCAACTTTCATCAAATGCAGGCATCAGAATGAGTCAAACTACAATGACCCTGCAGCACAAGACATCGAGCCGCGGACTGATCGCGTTCACGGTGATGCTTCCCACGCTGATCGAGATCATCGACACCTCGATCGTCAACGTGTCGCTCGATCATATCAGGGGATCGCTCTCCGCCGGCTACGACGAGGCAACGTGGGCCATCACCGCCTACCTCGTTTCCAACGCCATCGTGATCCCCATGGCGGGCTGGCTTGCCAAGCTCATCGGCAGGAAGAACTACCAGATCGCGTCCATCGCCCTGTTTACCTTCAGTTCCTTCATGTGCGGCTCTGCCTGGAGCCTCAGCAGTCTTATCTTCTTCCGCGTGCTTCAGGGCCTCGGCGGAGGCGGTCTCGTCCCGATCAGCCAGTCCATCCTCCTCGAATCCTTTCCCCGGGAAAAGCACGGCCAGGCCATGGCCATTTTCGGTCTCGGAGCCATGGTGGGCCCGATCGTCGGTCCGCTCCTCGGCGGATGGATCACCGATACCCTGTCCTGGCGGTGGATCTTCTATATCAACATCCCCATCGGCATTCTTTCGATCATCATGAACGTCATCGTGATCAAGGACCCGCCGTACATGCAGCGCCAGAAAATGAAGATCGACTACTGGGGGCTCCTGTTCCTTGCCGTCGGGCTCGGATCGCTCCAGTTCGTTCTCGATAAGGGCGAGAGCGTGGACTGGTTCGCGTCCAACCTGATCATCACTTTCGGCGTGATCGCGGTGGTCTCGCTCACCCTTCTCATTATCAACGAATACTACTCCGAACGTCCGATCGTGAACCTGAAATTGTTCAAGGACCGGACGTTTACGAGCGGCGCCACGGTGATGTTCTTCGTGTTCCTGAACCTCTTCGGCAGCATCGTGCTGCTGCCGATCTACCTCCAGATGATGATGGGCTATACGTCGTTCTACGCCGGGCTCGTGCTCGGCCCGGGAGGCATCGCCACCCTGTTCGCCATGCCCATCGTCGGAAAGTTCGTCGGGAAGGTGAACCCGAAGCGCTTTCTCGTCTTCGGCCTGTCCGTCTGCGCGCTCAGCACCTACATGATGTCGCGGTTCAACCTCACGACGGACTTCTGGACCTTTGTCTGGCCCCGCGTGGCGCTGGGATTCGGCATGGGCATGACCTTCATCCCGCTCACCACCCTGACGCTCTCGCATATTCCGAAAGAGAGGATGACCGAGGCGACATCGATGTACAACCTTCTGCGGAATCTGGGAGGAAGCGTGGGCATCGCGATGACCACGACCATTCTCTCGCGCAGGGCGCAGCTCCACCAGACGCGCCTGGTGGAACATCTATCGCCTTTTGATCCGGGCTACGCCATTGCGCATGACAAGATGACCGGGTTCCTGGGCCAACACGGACTGCCGCCTGCCGGCGCCGACGGCCTGATGTACCGGGAGCTGATCAGGCAGTCAACGACCCTCGCCTTCACGGACGCGTTTCTCGTGATCTGCATCCTGATCGTCAGCATCATTCCCCTGGTGTTCATCATGAAATGGTCAAAAGCGCCGACAACAGGCGGACCACCGCCGGCGCATTGATGCAATGCCCGCCGTGACCCTGTTAATCCCGAACCAAAAGGGATTTATTTTCACACGAAGCCACAAAGCCACAAAGAAAACATGCATTGCCTTTTTCTTTCTTCGTGTCTCCGTGTCTTCGTGTGAGACCGTATTTGAAGTTGTTTCATTCGTCAAACGTTTTACACAATATGCTATAATACGGTTGTCGTTTATTCCCGAATGTGATAAAGGCGGTCCACCATGCTGAGCAGACCATTACACGCTGAATTGCCGTTGATCCAGGATGCCGATCTCGACGGGAAGGTCGTCCTTGTCCGGTTCGATCACAATGTCGTAAAGGGGGGAGAGATACGCGACCCCTATCGGATCGACCGTACCATCGGGACCCTCTTTCACATTGTCGAGCGCGGCGGCAGGCCCATCATGATGACCCATGTGGGCAGGCCGAAAGACAAAAAGACGGGAACGATAACCTGCAGACCCGAGGAGTCCGTCGAGCCCATCGTACGGTATCTTGAACAGAAGCTCCATACAAAATTGTATGTCCCGAAATTCCCCCCGGACCCGGTGCAAGGCATTACGGGGATCGACACGTCCATCAACCTTGCCGTCAGGGAGCTGAAAGAGCGGAAGATCGGGGGGATCTATCTTCCGAACTCGCGGTGGTTCCTCGGGGAAGAGGCCGAGGGAGAGCTCCGGGAGCGTTTCGCGCTCCAGCTTGCCGGCCTGGCCGATATCTACGTGAACGACGCGTTCGGTTCGTGGCAGCCCCATGCCTCCACGTTCGACATCACCCGGCACCTGCCGTCCTATGCCGGCTTCCTCCTTCAGCAGGAGATCACGCACCTTGAGGGGGTCATGAGTCCCGAGCGGCCCTTCCTCGCCGTGGTCGCGGGATCGAAATACGACACCAAGATCAAGCCGCTCACCGCCCTGTATGAAAAGGTGGACCGTCTCGTGCTCGGCGGCGTCATTTACAATACCTATCTCTGCGCAAAGTACCGGGTGCGGATTAAGGGCGTTTCGGATGAGGACTGCGCGCTCGCGCAGGAACTGGTTGCAAAGGACCGTCTCCAGAAAAAGATCGTCGAGCTTCCCTTTGTCGTGGAATCGGACACCATGGACGGAAGGATCGAAGGCAGGTACCGGACCATCTCGCTGCATGATTTCAAGGCCGGCGATTCGTACGGGTACATCCTTGACATCGACCCCCGGTCATTCGAGGAAAAGACCGTTGCCGACGCCATCGGCACGGCGAAGACGATCTTCGTGAATGCCGTCATGGGGTACACTCCGCACTTTTCCTCCGGTTCCCAGGCGCTCGACAACACCATAGACCTTAACCGCGATGCCATGAAAATGTACGGAGGCGGAGACACCCTTCAGGAATTCAAGAACCTCCTGCCGGGCCTCTATCTTTCGGTGATGGACAACGCGAGCTACTACTTCTTCACCGGCGGCGGCACAGTGCTCACGGCAATAGAGCATGGAAGTCCCTACAGCCTCAAGCCTGTTCAGGCATTGATCGAGTCGAAGAGGAAGTAATCCGTCGGATCCGTCGGATCAGACAGATCCGACTGATTGGGGTACCCCATGCTCCTTATCTTTCCTCCGGCGGCAAAACCCTGTGAACCTCCTGCGGGCATAGCGAAACTCGCGGGCGCGCTTAACGCGCAGGGAATATCCTGCTCGGTCCTGGACGCGAATCTCGAGGGCCTTCTCTCCCTCATGCGGAAGCCGCAGACCGCCTCAGATACCTGGACCCGGCGGGCGGTTAAAAATAGTTCATCCAATCTCGCGTCGCTCCGCGACCCGCGGACCTATCGTTCTCCGGACCACTACAGCAGGGCCGTAAAAGACGTGAACCGCGTGCTCGAGGCCTCTGCGAGGGAGTTTCACGCGATCCTCGGCCTGGCGGATTATCACCATCAGCAGCTTTCTCCCGTGCGGAGCAATGACCTGATCAATGCCGCCCAGCATCCGGAACAGAATCCGTTCTATCCTTATTTCAAAGTCCGATTGCTGGAGATCATTACAGAAACCGGTCCACCGCTAATCGGTTTTTCATTGAACTATCTAAGCCAGGCGCTCAGTACCTTCGCCATGATCGGCTTCATCAGGCGCGAGTTCCCCGGTCTCAAGATCGTTCTCGGCGGCGGCCTGGTGACCTCCTGGATGAAAGGTCCGGCGTGGAAGGACCCGTTTGGCGGCTTGGTCGATCATTGTATCGCCGGCCCGGGAGAGGGGCCGCTGCTCGAACTGCTCGGCGTCAAAGAGAACGGTCATCCGCATGTCACGCCGGACTATGGCTCCCTGCCTCATGAAGAGTATCTGTCCCCGGGATTCATTCTGCCCTACAGCGCGTCGAGCGGATGCTATTGGAACAAATGCTCCTTCTGTCCGGAAACAGCGGAGGAAACTCCCTATGTCCCGGTCCCCACGGAACTGGCGATGAGTGATCTCAAAACGCTGATCGCGAAAACGGATCCAATACTGGTCCATCTGCTGGACAATGCGATCAGTCCCGCTCTCATGCGTGCGCTTGCGAACGAGCCCCCCGGAGTCCCGTGGTATGGTTTCGCGAGGATCGGCAACGAGCTGACGGACCGTGATTATTGCATGCAGCTGAAACGATCGGGATGCAGGATGCTGAAGCTCGGTCTGGAATCAGGCGACCAGGGGGTTCTCGATAGGTTGCGGAAGGGGATCGATCTCGCGACAGCGTCGCTGGTATTGAAAAATCTTCATGCGGCCGGGATCGCCGCTTATGTCTATCTTCTCTTCGGCACTCCGGCCGAGACGATCAGGGAGGCGCGAAAGACGCTCGAATTCGTTGCCGCTCACCGCGAGGCGATCACATTCCTGAATCTTGCGATCTTTAACATGCCGCTCTGCGGGCATGAGGCACGGGAGCATGTGACCGAACACTTCTATGAGGGGGACCTGTCGCTCTATACGGCTTTCAAGCATCTTCACGGATGGGACCGAAGAGCGGTGCGGCATTTCCTTGACAATGAATTTAAAAAGCACTCCGCTGTCTCGGCGATCCTGAAAAACGACCCCCCGATATTTACCTCCAACCATGCCGCGTTCTTCGCAAGACCGTGACCCTTTGACAGGATGACAGAATGTGTCAGGAGAAATGGGGAATTAAGAGGCGAAGGGGGGGGATGAACGACTTAAATAAAAGAACTCCCTTTTTTCCCTTTCCCCAAGTTTCTCCCCCCTTTCTCCTGACAGGTTTTAAGGTTCTAACAGGCTGCTGAAAAACGTTCCGTTTACCCTTCGACAAGCTCAGGGCGAACGGAACGGGCATTGAAATTGTTATTCTTTAACCGTTCGTGGTGAGCTTGTCGAACCACTCTAACGACTTTTTCAGCAGCCTGCTAAGCAGTTACAAAAAATATTTGTATCCGATTCATGCTATGTTCTCCCCGGTGCGTCAGGGTATCCCCGTTTTCTTGTTGTAATAACCGGCATTTTGTAATAAATTATCCTCTATGATCGATTCCGGCAATCGTCACCGAATACAGACCCTGGCGCTGACCGTCCTTATGATTTTTATCTGGCTCGTTCTGGGCATGGTCTACTCGAACCGTTTCTTCCCCCCCTTTGAAGGTCTTGAGCTGCGGCTGATGCCGTGGAAGGGCCTGATCCCTCCTGACGCGGGCATCGACCAACGTCTCTCCATCATGCAGGGGCAGCTTGACGCATCCAACGGTGTCGCTCATTACGCCCTTGTGGTCATGATCGTTTCTTTTGCCGCTTTCATCATGTACCTCTCCGTTGTCTACCAGCAAAAACAGCGAAGGGCGCGCGAGAACATGATGCTCGTTCTGAAAAATCAGGAAATTGCCCGGCGCAACGAATTTATTCGCTATATCTCGGCAACGATCGGACATGAGTTCAAGAACAACCTCGGACGGATCAAGCGACGGATCGACCTGCTTCCGGGACTGCCCCGGGAGGCAACAGAACGGATCGATGACAATCTGGACAAGCTGTTCGCTGATATCGACATTTTCAAGAAGATCTCCGATGAGCGCGAGGCGAGTTTGGTCGATTTTAAGAATATCGATCTCAAGGCCATGCTGCGCGACCTGGCAGTTCAATACAGCGACCTCGCCGAGATCACGATCCATGAGACGATGGCCATTCCGATGATCTATGCGGCCCCGCCCCTGCTGAAGACCGTGTTCGAAAATGTGATCGACAATGCCGTCAAGTATAAAAAACCCGACCAGCCCCGTGCGAGCATTCAGGTGTCCTGCGCCATGGACCGGGACGGCAGCAGACGGTACCTGACGTTATCCCTCCGGGACGAGGGCATCGGCATGGATGAGCAGCAGGCTGATCTCTGCTTTTACCGGGGGCGGGGCGTCGGCGAGAGCTGGGGACAGGGGCTCTATTTTGCCAAATACGTCGTCGGTCTCCATGCCGGGAAGATCAGGATCGGCAAGGAATATACGGCTCCGGGAGTCGGAACGGATATCATAATCAATTTCCCCTTTGTCGAGGAGACGCCCGATGTTTAAAGTGCTGATCGCCGACGATGACTTCGAGGACCGGGAGCTGCTGAAGCTCGAAATTCAGCGGGCGCTCAAGAACGAGGACCCGGATCTCCGGTTTCATGAGGCGAGCGGCGTCAGGGAGGCACTCCAGGTCCTGACGACGCAGGTCATCGACCTCATGACGCTCGACATCGAGTTCGACAAGATGGACGAGGGCATCGATATCCTGCCGGAGCTCTTCGAGACCCATCCGACGCTGAACATCATCGTCATCAGCGGCAAGCTCGACAAACGCGAGGTTTCTGAGCGCCTCTTCCGCTTTACGAAGGACAATGTGCTGAAGGGCAAGAGGTGGGCCAGGCATTTCGATGTGCTCGACAAGAAGGACGACAAGGCCGGGGCCATTCAAAGCGCCTATGCCTTTGCCGTCAAACAGCGGGACGTTGCGGACAATATCCGTGATCTGTTCCTCCTTGCCGAATCGTATCTCGAAAAGAACATGCTTGATAAATGCCTGGAGGTCTATCAAAAGATACAGCGTTTGGCCCCCGGTGAAACAGAGTCCTCGGAGAACATCAGCATTGTCAAAGGCGGAGTCTCGGTGGATCAGGCATTGGCATATTACCGGCGCGGAGAGAAGGTCGTCGCGTCACTTCTGATGGGTTATCATCTTGAAAACCGGCTGCGGTCGTTCACCGCCGCCGTGATCGGCAGGAAAGTTCCGACCCTGTCGGACGGATTGAAGGACATGGAACAGGGACGCCGCATCAGTCACGCGCAGATAGCCCTGTTCTACGAGCTGATGTATTTGCGCAACAAGGCGATCCATTCACCGGCAACTATTTCCGAGGCTGACTTCACGACGGCAATAAAGAAACTTGACCGTCTTGAGGAGGGAGCGCCATGAAGGATAGATCCCTCTGGAGATACACGCCGCCTGCCGGCCCGGTCCTCAGCATTCTGCTGATCGGCCTGGTGCTCCTGAGCGCCCTGCTCTACTATCGGGCAGTCAAGATCCAGCGATTCCTGGAACCGGCCCTTGCCCTTTCCCAGCCCCGAAACGAATTTTCCAAGAGCATCAAAGTGATATTTCAGAAAGAGTTCGGAGCGGAATTGGTCAAAGGTCTCAAGATACGAGCGAGCTCAATTCTCATCGAGAGGTCGTTCCTGTTTTCGCGGGACGGCGCCCTGAAGGCCTCGGCGCAGACCAATCTCAAGAAGCTTGCCCGCATTTTTTTACTGCTGATGGACAATGAACAGACACGATCTGATATCAGCCTTGTCCTGATCGTTTCGCGGTTCACTTCAAGCGGCACCTGGATGACGTATGCCGCGGAGAGGATGCAGGCGCAGCGGACGGCCGGGTTTATTCAGGACGCGCTGTTCTTCGCAGAGCCCCAGCTCGGGATACGATACGGGACGTCCTTTGTGGCCGCTGCCCAGCCGACAAACCCGCTGGAGGGAAACCGTGAACTAATAGAGCTCCGCATCATTCCCTCTGAACTTCTCCATATCAAGGTGCTGGAGAAGTTGGAGAAGTACGCATTTTAATCGGCAGTTATCCATGGTGTTAACGATATTCAGCAGATATCAGGGAGGGTTGATATGGGGAACATGATCCAGGGCGATCTGGTGCGACACGAGCAATTCGGCATCGGCCGCGTCGAGGAGACATCCGGCGGGGGGGACGATCAGCAGTGCACGGTCCATTTTCCCCGCATGGACAGAAAGACCGTGGTGGCGGCCGAGGAACTTCTGGTGCTGACCGACGCCGAGATGGCGGCCTACGATATGATGAAGCTCGCGGCGTTCGAGGTCAGCCGGGAAGACCTGCCGCAGACCGAATTGGGCGCCCGCTGGAAGGGCGGCGAGATGGTCCTCAAGCCGGGCGATTCGAAACTTGCGTCAAAGAGCGTGCCCATCGAGACGTTCTTTCATAAGATCGTGATGGTCCGCGACCGTCTGCGGGTCATGGAAACCCAGATCAACGGCCACAAGGTCCTTACGGACAATGAAAAGGTGGAACTGCAGCAGTACCTCACGCGCATATACGGATCGCTTACCACCTTCAACATTCTTTTCAAGGAAAAGAGCGATTACTTCATCGGTCAAAAAGGCGATGCGTGACAGAGGGGTGACTTTCCGCAGAACACCCCCGTCTTTATTGAGGATTCTGATGGTATCGAATATTGTCGCGACCGCATTTGCCTGTTGACCTGTCATGTGACGCTCATTCTGCATTTCCCTTTTTCTGCTAAACCTTTTTCCCGAAATACAGTTCAAGCCGGAACAGGATCCCGGGAGTGCCGTCGAAGTTTCCAGACCGGGGGAACCGCAGCTGGGGGGCCACCTCGAAAAAGAACCAGTCCCTCCATACGTTCTGGCGGTATCGGATAGTGAAAAGGATCTCGGACAATTGGTAGTTCGGTCTGGTTTGATAGCTGTTGATCCACGCATAGTCAAGGGCGTGCTTCGCATCGAGGGGCTGGCGAAGCGAGAAGCTGAGACTGTAAAAATATCCATTGGTGCCATCCAGCCAGGTGCCGCCGAGGCTCGAGCGGAAAAAGAACCCGCGCGGGAGCTGCCGCTCGAGATCCAAGAGCGTGTCCACCTGCCACTTGGTGTCCGTTTTCCAGACAGCCTCCTGCGTGAACCGGAAATCCCATGTCGTGAGCGGGACAAAGTACCGGTACCGGGGTGCGACGAACAATACGGGCGACCCATGACTGAACTGCGCTCCACTCCTCACAATAAAATTTTGTTCCTCAGTGGAACGGAGAACATAGTGGACCGCGGTGGTGACATTTCGCTCGTCGGTCTTCCCGATACGGTCTCCGGTCGTGCCTGCCGGGACAGGGGTGCTTGACGCGGGTTCGGGCTGCTCAGCCGAGACGACAAGATGGGCCTTCTTCTCCAGCTGCGGCAGCGCCAGGCGCATACTGACCGTCGGCCGGTATGTAGCTCCAGCCCGCTCTTCATGAAAAACATCATACCGGACCCGTATATATGACCGGTTTATTTCTTTCTCCACGCGCTCGTCCTCGAAAAAGGAGTCCAGCCAGACCGCGGTCGTAAGAAGCCGGTCGGATATTTGGCCGTGCAGCGCATCAATAAAACCCATCTTCGGGTCGGCCGCCCGGGGTTTCGATGACGTGTCCGAGGGGGCTGATCGCAGAGTTTCGACAAGCGGCGCAGTCGTTGGTTCCACGGTTTCCGAAGGCTGTCCCTGTGATGCTTGCGACTCCTGTTCCTGCGTGGTCGCCGCGGGAGGGGACGTATCTTCGCCTTGTGCCCAGGCTGCCACGGAGTGGTGCAGGACGATCAGCAGCAGCAGGATGATCGTGCTTATGTGTTTTTTGATCGTCATCGTTCCGGATTCTGTTAAAGAGAATAGGCAAAGGATCGCTGAAAGTCAAGAGACAAGGGAAAAACAGTGCGCGGTCAGCATCTGACCGCGGGGAGGCGAAACATTGCTTGTTGGGGTCCTGTGAGGAAGAGAGAAACCTTATTTAGCCTGCTTGTTGTACTGGACGCTGACCTCATAGGCGATGCTGGCATGACCATGCCGGAGGTCCTCGCTTTTTCCGTTGCAGACGATCTTTCCTGATACAGATTTCTTATTATTTTTGATCAGACCGGCAACCACCGGCGCCAGGTCAAAACCGCCGTTGGTGCATTCTTCCCGCATGCATTCGAGGTGAAAACAGGCGTAATTAGTGGGATTAAAGCTTATGGTACGCGTCATCAGGACCGGGTCCGCTGTCCTTTGGTAATAGGTCATGCGAAACATGATGTTTGAAACCGCGGGAAACCGTTCGGAAACCAAACCAGCGGCGAGCATAGCGTTTCGTTTCACTTCCAGCTTTTCCTTGTAATTTTGCTTAAGCGCCATGGTGTTCCTTTCTGACAAACGTACTCAAAATGGAAAAGCCGCAAAGACGCCTGTCCTTGTGGCCTTTTTCGTTTGGTCCTCTGCGGCCTTTTTGTAAAATCTTATTCCGATGTCGTTATTATCTCACGTTTTTTGAATAAAAGCAACCTTAGTTTTGGGGTCTATTTTGTGCCTTATCCACCCGGGAGCAGAGGTTTTTCCATGTATTTGCCATTGCCGGACCCGGCATCGCCCTGGTCGCGTTTGTGGTAATATAATTACATCGTCAAGTCATTGATACAAATAGACATTGCCGGCGGTAAAATCCGGCTCTTGTTGTTATATTGCGTGAGGATTTTAATGGAGGTACGCCATGAAAGACACAAGAAAGATACAGAAAATCATCAAAAGCAAGCCGACACTCGAAGGCGCCGGGGTGCATCTTAAGAGGGTATTCGGATTCAGCGAACTCCCGCTGTTCGATCCGTTCTTACTGCTCGACGATTTCCGCTCGGACAATCCAGAACAGTATCTCAAGGGCTTCCCCTGGCATCCGCATCGCGGGATCGAAACGATCACGTATATGCTCACGGGCGATGTTGAGCACGGCGACAGCATGGGGAACAAAGGCGTCATCTCGTCCGGCGACACGCAATGGATGACCGCGGGAAGCGGCATCATCCATCAGGAAATGCCGAAGGGAGGTCCGGATGGACGCATGGAGGGGTTTCAGCTCTGGGCCAATCTCCCGAGGTCCCATAAGATGATGGAACCGCGGTACCGGGACATAAAAAGCCGACAGGTGCCGGAGGTCGTGCTGGAGAACGGCGGCAAGATAAAGGTCATCTGCGGCAGGGTGGATGATAACCAGGGACCGGTGAAGGACATTGTCATCGATCCGGAGTATCTCGACATAACGGTACCCGCGAAAACGGAATTCATCCATGCAACGAAACGCGGGCATACGGTGTTCGCCTACGTCATCGAAGGCAAGGGCCATTTCGATGATCTGAAGAAGGCATTCATCGGGAATGGGACGCTCTGTCTTTTTGCCGATGGCGATCAGGTTGTTGTTTCAACAGAGGACGACGCGGTGCGCTTCCTGCTGATCTCGGGCAGGCCGATCAGAGAACCGGTGGCGTGGTTTGGACCGATCGTGATGAATACGGATGAGGAACTGGAGACTGCGTTTGAAGAGTATCGGAACGGGACGTTTATAAGGCATAAGTAAAAGGGTTCAGGGTTCGAGGTTCGGGGGTCAGGAGGCTTGGAGCAAGGGGAAAGGATTGACAGGGCATTCCATCATCCAACCATCCCATAGATCTCCTGCATCTCTTCCGTATAACCACCACCCCGTTCATGAACGACCAGCGGCGGCAGAATATCAAGACCGATCCCTTTGGTCTTGATCGCTTCGATCAGCACGAGCGACGCAGGTTTGTCATGAAAAGGATGCACACACCGAAGGCGCTTTGGTTCCATCCCCCGCTCCCGCAAGAGAGACATCAATTCTGCTGCGCGGCGTGCGGGAAAGACGAGGAAGTATTTCCCCTTGTTCTTTAACAAGATTTGGAGATCGAGCCAGCAAGAGAGAGACGCGGTCTGGTCCTGACGCGCGGTTTGCCGTTCACGGGAGGGGCTTGTTCTGCCGGTTCCGCATCTGGTATAGGGCGGATTTGCGATGATGACATCGAACGAGCTCTCTGTGATCGATCGGCCGAGACGTCGTATGTCACGATCAAGAGGCACGATGGCGTCAGCGAGTCCATTGTGCTCGATATTCCGGCAGAGGAGGTTGAAAGCCTGGGGTTCGATTTCAGCGGCAATGAACCGCGCTCCCGGATATTTTCGCGCAAGCAGAAGTGAAATGATCCCGGTTCCCGCGCCCGGTTCGAGTATGCGGTCGCGCTTCTGAGCGCGGCAGAAGTCAGCGAGCAGAAGGCTGTCAAGGGTGAATCGAAAGCCTTTTTCAGGCTGGGTGATGCTCACCACACCGGAGCTCCGTAGAGAAATGCTGTCATGGGTCAGGATCGTCACTTGATCTTATCCACATACTCCTGGGGAAGGCGTTTGGGTCTTGCGTTGGCATCGACCGCGACGACCTTTGCCCTGCATTCGACGAAAACACGACGGGACGTCTTCTCCCGCATCACATGTTCGAATATCATCGTGGCCCGCGTCACGTCACTGACCCAGGTTTCGATCTCGATCGTGTCTCCGTACCGTGCCGGAGCTTTGTAGTCGATCTCGACACGGAACACCATGAAGATCGTGCCCTGATCCATCAGCGTTTTGACCGAAGAGCCCCGGGACGCCAAGTACTCGGTCCGCGCCCGCTCCATGTAGCGCAGGTAGTTGGCATAGTACACGACTCCGCCGCAGTCCGTGTCCTCGTAATAGATCTTAACGTCCATGATATGGTTCATCGCTGATTTCCTCCGTCAATGCATAGGCCATGCAGAGAAATAGTTTAAAATATTTTTATTATTTTGTCGAGTGAAAGATTGTGTGCGTTGGAGAGGTCCTGGTATCGGGAGCAGTGTAGCTCCGGGAGAGAGGATGAAAATAAAAAAAAGGCGTTGCCCGCGGACCGTTACTGATATTCCGTTTAGCCGGGAATTCTCTGCGGGGATCTCAATGGCTGCTTCTGTGGCTCTGCTCAGCAGACCCTGTGAAGCTCATTGTTCCTTTCGTCCCGCAAATTCCCTCGGCTTCGGGGTATTCGGCTCTTCCGTGCTTAATGGCAGCCTGTGAATCAACCGGTGAATATCTGCTCAACTTGCGGATTTCTTACCGGTTTCGGCTCTCCATCCGGCACGGTGCTTGATTCCCCTCAGAACGGGTTATCATCTCTACACCTAGTCGGTGATGGTCCGGCAACGCCCTGTGAACCTGGTGCGTTTCTTTAGAAAGATCGATGTCTCCTTGCTGACTATAATATAGCACAACCTGAGTCATTCTGCGGGATTTATTTTAAGAATTGTCTTGACCCGTTGATGAATTGCCTTTAGAATTTCCCCACTTTATTATGCATTCGATCAAGCCCTCAAAAAATGAATTCCTCGATGCGCTTCGGTCCGGGAAGATCCTGCCTCTTTCCGTTGAACTCGACCTGCCGCGACTCACGCCGCTATCGGCGCTTGAGTCCATCAGGAAGGAAGGCAACCCTGTTCTTCTCGAAAGCGCCCGGGTGAACGACAAGATCGGACGGTATTCGTTTGTCACGGCGGACCCCTACCTGATTTTCAAGTCCCGCGGGGATGCTGTGGAACTCAGCCTGCCGGTCACGCCCGCGGGCAAATATGGAAGGCGGACATCCATGAACCGGAAGCCGCTCGTGAAGCTGCGTGAGCTGCTCGCCAATTACCGGACAGCGCGGGTTGACGGACTGCCCCCATTCACCGGAGGTGCGGTGGGGTTCTTCTCGTACGATTTTGCGCATCAGATCGAGAAGCTTCCGCGCAAGGCGCGGATCGATCTCGACATTCCCGAGGCGTATTTTATGTTCGTGGACAGGGTTGTTGCCTTTGATCATATCCTGGAAAAGGCCTGGGTGATCGTCAACCCGGGCGCCCGGGAGCAGGAGATGGGCTTCCGGAGACCGGAGCCGGACCAGTGGGGCAGGCTTTATGATGAGGCGGAACAGCGAGTCACGGCTCTTCGCTCAAAGCTGATAGCTCAGAGTGACAGGAGCGATGCTCACGTCTCTGAAAAAAGCGACGCGAAGCGCTTCAGCCTCACGCCGAACGTGACGAAAAACCAATTTGAAGCAATGGTCATGCAGTGCAAGGAATATATCGCGGCAGGGGACATCTATCAGGCGAATCTTTCCCAGCGGCTCTCGGCATCGATCAATGATGCGGACCCGCTTCGCTTATACACCATTCTGCGAAACATCAATCCGTCGCCGTTTTCCGCATACCTTGATTTCGGTGACCTGCAGCTGGTGAGCTCTTCCCCTGAGCGTCTGGTCCGCCTCCATAATGGGACCGCCGATACGAGGCCGATCGCGGGCACCCGCCGGAGGGGAAAGGACGGCACGGAAACAAGAACGCTTTCCGCGGAACTCCTGACTAACGAAAAGGAACGGGCGGAGCATATCATGCTGCTCGATCTCGAGCGGAACGACCTCGGCAGGGTGTGCGAGTACGGGACGGTCCGGGTGGATGAAATGATGGTCGTGGAGGATTATTCCCACGTTATTCATATCGTTTCGAATGTCCGGGGAACGCTTGCGCCGGGGCGGGACGCCTTCGACCTGCTGCGCGCTGTTTTTCCGGGAGGCACGATCACGGGCGTGCCAAAGGTCCGATGCATGGAGATCATCAACGAGCTTGAACCCATGGCGCGCGGACCCTATACCGGCTCCATCGGATACCTGTCGAACACCGGCGACATGGACCTGAACATCATCATCAGGACCTTTGTGGTGAAGGACGGGATCGCGCATATCCAGGTCGGGGCCGGGATCGTTGCGGATTCCGTTCCCGAGCAGGAATACTTCGAGACCCTCCAGAAGGCCGAGGCGCTTAGGAAGTCGCTGGAGATGCTGTGAGGGAACCTTTTTCCCTGTTGCAACTTTCACCCACTTGCGTTATAGTACGAAATTAATTGAGAAAAGGAGCCTTATTCATGTTCCTGGTGGAGCTCGTTCTGCAGGGAGTAAGGGGATTTCGGGAACTTGCCCGGTTGAGATTCAAGGACGATTTCAATATTGTTGTTGCCGGCAATGAGTCGGGAAAGACCACGGCAGCAGACTCCCTGCGGCGGCTTCTATTTCCAAGCAATCAGACGGCACTTCTCGAAGCGCTCGTATCAAGGCATGCGCCCGATGCCTCACGTTCGGCGCTCGTACTGTGTACCGACGACGGGGCATACTTCCGCATCATCCAGGATTTTTCAAAACGCGCCGTGAACCTTTCCCGCTACAATGCGACCAGCAAGGACTACACCCTTTTGCACAAGGACTGGGACAACGCGGTGCAGTTCATGGGCAGGGTGACCACGGGGATGACCGAAGAGGACTTCTCCAGGATTTTTATATTTCAGCGGGAGCACCACGCGGCCCGATCGGGCACGATTGCGTCAGCTGCGGAGCCGCGTTCGGCGCCGGGTACGCGAGTTCCACCCGAGGGGGGGAAGTCATCCGGAGATCGGGAAAGGCTTGCCGAACTTCGTGAGTCCCTTCGCTTGGCGGAGGAGGCCGCGGACGCCGAGTACAAGTACCAGTCAGCCAAACTTGCCCTGGAAGAAATTGAAAAAAAAACAGGCTCACTCGGAGAGATCGAACAGAAAAAGGCGGAGATAGCGTCAACGCTCGATTCGCTCAAGGGGTACGAGAAGATGCCCCAGGACCTTCCCGCGCTTATCGAGGCCTATGAGCGGCGTCAGGTCCAAAAACAGGCGGATGCTGATGAGCTCAACAAGCAGATCGAAGGGCTGACGATGCAGCTTGCGGCGATACCGGCCGTGAACCTTGTTACGGACACGTTGTTCATCGCCGGAGTCACGGTGGGGGTCCTCTCGATCCTGGCCGGCGTGTTCGTGCTTACGGAAGAGCTGGCACTCCTTTTTCCTGCCGGCCTTCTCCTGTCGCTTATCCTGATGGCCGGAGGGTGGTACAACGGTTCCCGGAAGAATATGCGGCGCAAGAAGATTATGAGAGATGAGGAAGATCTGAAACAGGAGCTTGTCGGCCTTGAACGACGTTTTCAGCAGGACGGGGCAAGTGTCACGGCCACTATGCGCCTGGCGGGGGCCTCAACACCGGCTGAACTCAAAGAAAAGGCAGAGAACTACCGCCATTTTCGCTCCCTCGCGGACGATATTGAAGAGCAGCACCAGCGCAGCTTTGAAGGCCTTACCCCGAAAACTCTCCGACAGCAGTATGAGCATAAGCAGCAGGAGATCGTGGAACTTGAAAAGGCGGCGCAGGCAGTCGCCCGGAACAACGTGGACACCTACAGTATACGGCAGGATATCGAACGATTGGACTCCAACGTGTCCAATGCGTCCGCCGGGGCGTCATGGGATTTCGGCGCTGAAGCGCAGGAACTGCCCGATGATCTTGCGGATTTTTCTGCAACCATCAGTCACGGCGGATTCCTTGAGGATCTGAGAATTGCAAGCAGGGCCGGAGGGATCGAGATGGAGACGCTTGTCCCGGCGGTCGAGGCGGCGGCCCAGAGGAACCTGGTTGCGGTTACCGCGGGCAAGTATGTAAGGCTCGAGGCCGGCCAGGAAGGTGATCCAATCGTGCATGCCAACGATGACTCGGTGGTGGCCTACCCGGAACTGAGCCACGGGACCAGGAGCCTGATTTACTTCTGTCTCCGGGCCGGTCTTGTCGAGGCGCTCGCCGGGAAAAGGCGATTTCCGTTCATTCTCGACGATCCGCTCGCGGATCTCGATCCAGCGAGGCAGAAGGCGGCGTGCCAGGTCCTTCGTACCCTCGGTGCGAAGACCCAGGTGATCTTGTTCACCTCCAACCCGGCGCTCAGGACAGCGGGTGATGCCGCCGTGGAGCTTAAATAAATGAAGGGAACGTTCATCACCTTCGAGGGAATCGAAGGTTCCGGCAAGTCCACTCAGATCGCGCTGCTCGCGCACTATCTTACCGCCAGAGGGGTATTGCATGTGCTCACCCGGGAACCGGGCGGGACGTCGATCGGCGACCAGGTCAGGAAGATCCTGCTTGACCCGGCGAACCGCTCGCTCGATCCCGCAGCGGAACTTCTCCTGTATGCCGCCGGCAGGGCCCAGCATCTGCGCGAGATCATCATGCCCGCGCTTGCGGACGGCACGATCGTTCTCTGCGATCGGTTCTCGGACGCCACGCTTGCTTATCAGGGGTACGGGAGAGGGCTGGATATTGAGATGATCCGCTCGCTCGACCGGATCGTGACCGCGGGGATGCGTCCCGAGCTTACCCTCCTTTTTGACATCGATGCCGCCTCGGGTATCGCGCGTGCGCGGGGGAGGAACAACAGCCGCGGACTTGAAGCAGAGGCGCGGTTCGAGAACGAGGAGCTTGCTTTTCACGAGCGGGTGAGGCAGGGATACCTGACACTGGTTTCGCAGGAACCGCATCGCATCCGGGTCGTGGACGCGTCGTCGTCAGCCGAGGCGATCCAGGAAAAGGTCAGGAAGATCGTAGACGAGAAGCTGCGGATCGGATAATAAAATCTGAACCCAGAAGAGCGTTACATCAGAGAAAAACCTTTCTATCCGCAGATTTCGCAGATGGACGCAGATTTTAAAAGCAAAATTCAGGTTTATGTTAATCTGTGAAATCTGCGTAATCTGCGGACAATATATTGACCTGAGCTGTTACGAATATTTTTCTGTGAAGGAATCCTGAACGGATGACGTTTTCGACGATAGAAGGGCACGAAAGATCCATTCGAACCTTGCAACGGGCGATCGCGAACAACGCCCTTGCCCATGCCTATTTGTTCTCAGGTCAGGAGGGCATCGGCAAAAAGAGGACGGCCCTTGCTCTTGCCGCCGCGGTGAACTGCCTGCATGCGCGGCCGGAGGGCGGGTGCGGCGAATGCCCTTCATGCCGCAAGGTTGAAAAGCTTTGCCATCCGGATGTGCATCTTCTGGTTCCGGACGGTGATGAGATCAAGATCGACCAGATCAGACAGGTGCAGGCCGACTTCGCGCTTAAGCCGTTCGAGGGGACAAAGAAGGTCCTGATCGTTGACAATACCGAAAGCATGAACGCCGCAGCGTCGAACGCGTTTCTGAAGACACTTGAGGAGCCGCCCGGCGACGCTCTCATCATTCTGATAACCGCGATGCCGCAGAGTCTCCTTCCCACCATCCGTTCGCGGTGTCAGGAGATCACGTTCCATCCGCTTCCGCGCAATATACTTGCACGGGAACTCGTGCATACGCGCGGACTTTCCGAGGAAGACGCGTGGTTTATCGCGGGGCTTGCGCAGGGAAGCATGGGCCGCGGACTCGAAATGGACATTGAACAGGAAAAGTCCGCCCGGGATGAGGTTGCGACGCTCTGGTCCGGGCTGGCACAGATGGGTCCCGGCGAGGCGCTTGCGTTGGCGGAGACGATCGCGAAGGACCGCGAACGGTTCGAGCGGCTGATCGAGATCGGCATCGAATGGCTCCGTGACGCACTGGTATACCGTGAGACCGGGGAAGAGCGCCTGCTTGTCCATGCACCGGCACAGCACCAGTACCGTCAATTAGCCGACGGGCATTCGCTTCCCAGGCTCCTTGCGGACATGGAACTCTTCACGGCCAGCCGGGAGTTGCTGGACCGGCGGGTGAGCGCCCAGCTCGTGGCGGAGAACCTGTTCCTGAAGTTCGGGAGAGGGTGATGGAGAAAAAGTCAGGAGTAAGGAGTAAGAAGTCAGAAGATAAAAGGTGGAATAGAGAAAACCGATGACAGACACTATGATAAGGATAGCCGGAGTACGTTTTCATGATAATTGGAAAGTGTACGATTTCGACGCAACGGACATTATTGATGTTGCCGTGGGCGACAAGGTGATCATCGACTCCGACCGTGGACTGGATATTGCTCATGTGGTCCGTCTCAGGAGGACACAGGATCCGCCCGCCGTAGAATCGTCCCCCCGGGTCTGGCAGGAAGAAGAACTGCGGATCGATGGCGAGGAGATAATCACTCCGGCCGAAGCCGCGTCTTCTCCGCCCGCGGTCAAGCCGTCACGAGGGTTGCGAAAGGTACTTCGCAAGGCAACGGAAGAGGACCTTGTCCGGGAAAAGAAGAACCGCGCGCGCGAAGCCGAGGCGTTCAGCGTTGCACAGATCATGATCACCGAGCGGGAATTGCCGATGAGGCTTATCCGCGCGGAATATTCCTTTGATGCCGCGCGTGCCACCTTTTTCTTTTTCTCCGAGACCAGGGTTGACTTCCGCGAGTTGGTAAAGGACCTGGCGCATAAGCTCAAGAGCAGGATCGAGATGCGCCAGATCGGCGTCCGGGACGTTGCGCGCATGATCGGCGGGTTCGGCCCCTGCGGCAGGGAGCTTTGTTGTTCGGCGTTCCTGAAGAACTTCGAGCCGGTCTCGATCCGGATGGCCAAGAAACAGGAAATGATATTGAATCCGGCAAAAATCTCCGGGGTCTGCGGCAGGCTGCTCTGTTGTCTCTCCTATGAGTTTGGGATGTACGATGAGAACAAGAAGGACCTCGCAGGCATGCGCGAGGCCGCGGCCACGGAAAAGAGGCTCGGAGAGGAACTGCGGATCACCGAGGAACGACAGGAAGCCGACGAGAGCCGGGCTGTAGAGGAGAAAAGACACCAGGAGGACCGCAAGCAGCAGGATCAGCGGCGCGACAAACAGCGGGAAGGCGGCCAGAAGGTCTACGGCAGGCCTGAAAGAAAGAAGGACCAGCGGCAGGAAAAGAAGGCGCAGCAGCCGAAGCCGGATCTGTCCAGGGAAGGTCAGCAGCCGAAGCCGGAGCTATCAAGGGAAAGTCAGCAGCCAAAGCCGGAAGAGCATCCTTTGCAGCAACAGGACCAGAACGCCCAGCCGCAGCAGCAGGAAGGAACCGCGTCCGCGCGGAAGAAAAGACGCAAGTTCTGGCGCAAAAAAAAGAAAGGGCAGCAGGGCGAGAACAAACCGCCGCAGGGGACGGCGTAGAAAGTAGAGAGGGAAGAAAAGTGCCTAAAATTCATAAAGTGACTAAAATGCCTAAAGTTGGAAGGATCACTTCATTCACTTTAACGTACTTTAGACACTTTAATGTACTTTAGTCACTTTAACGCACAGCGAAGCCATGTCGAAAAAATTCTACATCACCACTCCCATCTATTACGTGAACGACGTGCCGCATATCGGGCACGCCTACACGACGATCGCGGCGGACGTGCTTGCGCGCTACCATCGGCTCAAGGGAGACGCGGTGTTCTTTCTCACGGGCACGGACGAGCATGGCCAGAAGGTGGCCAAGGCCGCGCAGGAGCGCGGGCTTACTCCAAAGGCGCACGCGGACAGCATGACCGTGAACTTCCAGCAGCTCTGGACAAAGCTTGAGATCACCAACGACGCCTTCATCCGCACGACCGACAAGGAACATGTCGCCGTGGTGCAGGAATTGCTCCAGAAGCTCTTTGACAAGGGCGAGGTAGCGCAACGGACCTATGAAGGATGGTACTGCACGCCTGACGAGCGATTCTGGACCGAGAAGGAGATCGTGGAAGGCAAATGTCCGGATTGCGGCAGGCCGGTGGAGCGTATCTCGGAAAGCAACTATTTTTTCCTGATGAGCAAATATCAGGAACGCCTGATCGCGCATATTGAACAGAATCCGCACTATATCCGGCCCGACTCCCGGCGCAACGAAGTGCTCGGGTTCCTGAAGTCGCAGACCCTGGGCGATCTCTGCATCTCGCGGCCCAAGGCGCGGCTTGCCTGGGGGATCGAACTGCCGTTCGATCATGATTTTGTCACCTATGTCTGGTTCGACGCCCTCGTGAATTACCTTTCAGCCACGCGGTATCTGAGTCCTCCGGCACAGGGTTCGATGGACCCGGCCGCGAAGGAAAACTTCTGGTGGCCCGCGGACCACCACCTCGTCGGCAAGGACATTCTCACGACCCACAGTGTGTACTGGTCCACGATGCTGATGGGACTGGGACTGCCGCTTCCGGAGAACATCTTTGCCCACGGATGGTGGACGCAGGACGGCAAAAAGATGTCGAAGTCGCTCGGGAATGTGATCGACCCGCATGAGGTCGTCGATGCCTACGGCGCCGACGCGTTCCGCTATTTTGTGCTGCGGGAAGTTCCCTTCGGCCTGGACGGCGACTTTTCGAAGGACACCTTTGTCACGCGCTTCAACACCGAGTTGGCGAACGACCTGGGGAACCTGCTCTCGCGGGTACTGACGATGATCGGGAAGTACTTTGACGGAAAGATACCCGGTGCAGGGATCGAACAGCCGTTCGACCGGGAACTGCGCGAGACCGCCGCGCCGATCCTGTCCAGGATCGATGAAAATCTGTCAACGCTCGCGTTCACCAAATATCTTCACGAGGCGTGGTCGCTCGTGACGCGCGCGAACCGCTACGTGGAAGAAAACGCGCCCTGGACGCTCGCAAGGAACAAGGACCTGGAGCGTCTCGGAAGCGTGCTCTATAATCTTTCGGAGTCGCTCAGGCTGATCGGGCTGTACCTCTACCCGGTGATGCCGTCTACGTCGCAGAAGATATGGAACGCTCTCGGCCTGGGGAAGCTAATCGATTCATGCAGGTTGAACGAAGAACAGCAATGGGGAAAGCTGGCGCCCGGTACTGCCATTCAGCCCGGCGCGCAATTATTCCCCAGGATCGATCGGAACAAGAACACGGAGACGAAGATGGAAAATACAGAAGCGATTCAGAAACCAGCTCCCGCACCAGTTGTTGCAGCCGGTCCGGAGCCCATCGGCATAGAGGATTTCATGAAGGTCGACCTCAGGGTCGGCAAGATCATTGCCGCCGAGCGGGTGGAAAAATCAGCGAAACTGATAAAACTCAACGTGGACATAGGCACCGAGACCCGACAGGTGGTTGCCGGCATCGGGAAGAGTTATGCTCCCGAGGAGCTCATGGGCAAGTCCATCGTGATCGTGGCGAACCTGAAGCCTGCCAAGCTCATGGGCATCGAGTCCCAGGGCATGCTGCTCGCCGCGAGCAACGGGGACCTGCTTGCCGTGGCCACCTTCGACCGGGAGATGAAGCCGGGGAGCAGGGTAAAATAAAATAAAAAATTCAACTCTCGAAATTAACGTTCTCTTTTGAAAGTTGTCTCAATTGGCACTTGTCCCACTTGGGCATCGATTTTTTTGGGCAGCTCATCGTTCGGCCGCGCAGCATGCCGGATATATACAGTATCTCCGCCTTGGTATGCAGGTCTCGCAGCACTCCACCCTCGCCCTTTAAAAAAGGGCTCGGCCGTGTCTGCCTTGCCTTGTTCTCGTAAGTACGAGCTGTGCAGCATTGCCATGCGCGTCTTTCACTCAGAGCTACCCGGCGCTTGGGCAAGTCAGAATCTAAAAGATTTACCCCAACCCCGCACGACATTATTTTGAGAAAAGGTTGAGAGCATGCTGATAGACACCCACGCGCATCTTGAGATGCGCGAGTTCAATGACGACCGCGAAGACGTGATCAAACGGGCGCGCGAAGCGGGCGTAGAATATATTGTGACCATCGGCACGACGGTCGAGTCCTGCCGTGACGCGGTCCTGCTTGCCGACAAATACGAATCCATCTACGCCGCCATCGGCATCCACCCCCATGAGGTGAAGGACATCCTTCATCCCGCCTACGAGATCATCAGACACTTTGCGCAGCACCAGAAGGTCGTGGCCTACGGCGAGATCGGGCTCGACTATCATTACGAGCATTCTCCCCGCACGGACCAGAAAAGAAAATTTCGAGACATGCTGCGCGAAGCGCGCGAGCTTAAGCTTCCCATCATCGTTCATGACCGCGACGCCCACGAGGATATGCTCCAGATCCTGACCGAAGAATGGCCGCCCGGGCTCGGCGGTGTCATGCACTGCTTTTCCGGTGATGTGGAGATGGCAAGAACATTGATCGAGAGGGGATTCCTCCTTTCCATTGCCGGGCCAATCACGTTCCCCAAGGCGGAGGCCCTGCGTGAGGTCGTGCGCCAAATCCCGATCGAGCACCTGCTGGTAGAGACGGACGCTCCCTATCTTTCTCCCGTACCGATGCGCGGCAAAAGAAACGAGCCCGCTTTCGTGCGCCACACGGCAGAGGCCGTCGCAACAATCAAGGGGCTCACCCTCGATGACGTTGCCAGGATCACAAGCTTCAATGCCATGCAGCTCTTCGGAATCGGCACGATGCCCGATCGCGGCCGGATCACCTATCCCATACGGAACGCGCTCTATCTCAACGTCACGAACCGCTGCACCGCGGCTTGCACGTTCTGCGTGCGGTATCACACCGATTTTGTGAAGGGGCACAATCTCCGATTGCGCAAAGAGCCATCGGCGGATGAACTCATCAAGGAGATCGGGGATCCGAAGCGATATGACGAGGTCGTGTTTTGCGGATACGGAGAGCCGCTGATCCGGCTCGATGTGGTCAAGGCCGTGGCCGCAGAGGTGAAGCAGCGCGGCGGCAAGGTGCGCATCGACACGAACGGCCACGCGAACCTTATTCACAAACGGAACGTGCTGCCTGAGCTGGCCGGGCTGGTGGACGCCGTGAGCGTTAGCCTGAATGCCCAGAACGCGGAGGTCTATGAGAAAATTTCACAGTCCCAGTTCGGTGCTCCGACCTACGAGGCGGTCAAGGAATTTATCCGCGAGGCGAAGAAATATATCCCCGACGTGACAGCCACCGTGGTCTCCGCGCCCGGTGTGGACATCGAAGCCTGCCGAAAGATCGCCGAAGAACTCGGGGCAAAGTACCGTGTGCGGGAGTTTAATATAGTAGGGTAATGCCTGCGTTTCCTGTCATCGATTTTCTCCACCCCGGTAATTCCTCGCCAGAGCGGAATGGTTATCGTGTTTTCACCTCATCGGGAGAAAAACCGATCTGAACAGACCTGAAGGGACCTACTGTGGTCAATGGATCTGAACTTGTGGATGGCCTCAGAGATCATCTGATAATTGTGGCCGTAATGTGTCTTCAAGCCAATCCAGGTACCAGGGCTTTTCACGGCGCACTCTCTTACCAGCTGACACAGGGTGCACCGCCGGTAGTGCCGCGAAGATGACCTGAATTTTGCGCATCAGTTCCCTTTTGACGGTCGTGACACTTCATACAGGAAGATGCGCCGCTGGACCGGCCGCTGCCGCTGTGTTTTATGTTTAATGCTACTTTACATGATGAATCGTTTGCGCAATCAGGATCAGCGCAGTCGATAAGAGAATCCAGATTGTTATCGATACCGTCATTACATTGTTCCGGGTTGCCGGTGCCTGCGAACACCTCGGTCATTGCAGTGTTTGTGCCCAGAGTGAATGTCAAGGTGAGAATGGAAACTAGAATAATAGGGTTCATTTTTTTCTCCTTTTACCTGTTTGTTTTGTGAAGTTAGGACCGATTTACAACAAGAAGAAGCATTCTCCGGCACAGATGCCTTATAAGAGTTGCCACCTCCTTTCGCAGGCGTAATAAAACAACATCTCATTTAATTAATAAAAAGCAATGATCATGCCAATGGTTTATTAGTTTTAGATCTTATATATTACAAAGAGTTATTTGAAAAATGATAAATATATTTCTGTAAAATTGGTGAAATAACCACTTTCACATGGTTATTTCACCTGATGTCATATGAACTACGATATATTCCGTGAATTGTGTTTTAGAGAATGATGATTGCCGACGCAGAAGGTGAATGTGGCGGCCGTTGCTTTCCATCAACACCGGTGAGCACCGGCCTGTTGAAATATGGGAAACCGTATGGTATAGTGTCCGCTGAGATTCGGGCATGCACTTTGAATCCGCAAGCAGTGCGATCGGATCTCTGCGGCTTATTTTCATCGCACAAGGGAGTTACTCTGCTGATATGTCGTTCAAACGGAAAGACCTTTATATAAAAAATATCTTTTCCACCGTCGCACCCCATCTTGATCTTCTCACCAGCGGTTTCAGTTTCGGGTTCGATCATATCTGGCGCACACAGGCGGTGTCACGATCGGGTATCCATAAAGGCGATCAGGTGCTCGATGTCTGTACCGGCACCGGCAAGCTGGCTTTTCTGCTTTCCCGGCGAGTCGGCCCCGGGGGCTCGGTCATGGGGACGGACTACTGCAAGGAGATGCTCGAGCTCGCGGAGATCAGAAAGGGCAACCGTTACCAGAATGTCTCATTCATTTTCTCGGACACGAAGAGCATCTCCTTCCCGGACAATACATTCGATGCGGTCACTGTGGCGTACGGCATACGGAATATACCCGACACCTCAGTGGCCCTGACGGAGATCAACCGGGTGCTGAAACCCGGCGGAAAATTCATCTGCCTCGAACTCACGAGACCCCACGTCTCCTGGTTCCGCGTACCCTATGAATGGTATGTATTCAAGGTCATGCCTTTTATCGCGATGCTGGTCACGAAAAAGGCCAAGCCTTATTTATATCTTCCCCGGTCCATTAATGCGTTCTACTCGCCCGACGCGTTCAAACAGCTCATCGCCACGTGCGGATTCACCGATATCAAGGTCGATTCACTCACGATGGGGATCGCGACGATCACCCGGGCGGTAAAAACCTGAAGGGCGTCTCTCGCAGAGCACGCGGAGCACGCAGAGGTTAATCAACTCCTTTAAGCCTTAGTTTTAACCAATATTTATTTAGCTTTTCTCTGCGAGCTCTGCGGATGTCCTAAGTGGCCGCTTTTCTTTCATAGGCTACTGCGAGAAAAATTCTTGCTGTTTTGAGAAGAACTTGATTCCTTTGTTACCACACGGCCTCATCCCGCACGGGAAGATGAATCGGCACCCATGATCACCGCACTCATCATCTTCATCATCACCTACCTGTTCATCGGCCTGCGCCAGATCCCGCGTCTGCATATCGATCGGCCCGCCGGCGCGCTTGTGGGCGCGGTGCTGATGGTTATCTTCGGGGTGCTTACCCTCGATCAGGCGTTCAGCGCCATCGACATGCACACGCTCCTGCTGCTCGGGATGATGATCATCACGGTCTATCTCCGCACTGCGGGATTCTTCGAGCTCATGGCGGACAAGATGCTCTCTTCTGCAAAGTCGCCGCTCCAGCTGCTCATCCTGGTGGTGCTGTCGTCCGGCTTGCTGTCCGCTCTGTTCGTGAACGACACGATCTGTCTGCTCTATACGCCGATCATTCTCGAGGTAACCATCCAGCTGGGAGTAAACCCCATGCCATATCTGCTCGCGCTTGCCATGAGCAGTACCCTGGCGGGCAACCTGACGCTCATCGGTTCCGTTGCCAATCTGATCGTGGTGAAGCAGGCGAGAAAACGGGTGGAGATCGGGTTTGTGGAGTATTTCCGTGTAGGCGCGCTGATCACGGCCGTGACGATCGCGATCGGCATCGCTGTGCTCGCGGTGGAAGTAAGGCTGGCAGGCAGCGCTGAAGCCATCGCGGCGGAGAAACCGAAGCAGCAGTCGTCAGTGACGATCACGCCGGCTGACCACCGGTCCGGTCCCCGTACCTTCAACATCGTGCTGATCTGCGATACTGAGGAGGCCCGGACCCGGGGGCTGCAGGGTTTTCGCCAATTGAGAACCGACGAGGCCGCGCTCTTTGTGTTCGAGAAGCCCGAGGTCCTCATCTTCTGGATGGGAAGCGTTGCATATCCGATCGATATCGCATTTGTCAGCCCTGATAAAAAGGTCGTCCGGGTCTATCCTGACTGCAGGCCGGGGAGCCGGGACACATATACCTCCGGCGAGCAGGCTGCCTGGGTGATCGAGACCTCGGCAGGCTCCGGGATCAGAGTGGGGGACAGGGTGAGGATTGAAGGCTTCAGGGGGCAGGGTCCAGGGGCAAGGTGACCCTCCCGAACCCTGAACTTTGAACCCTGAATCAACCGCCACAAATGTCTCCGCCCCTGCTCTTGAAAAAAGAACAACATCGCAGTATCATGCCGCAGACAGATAAGGCATGTTCAAGGATGGCATATGAACGAGGCATTGCAGGAAGAAGAGAGAAGACTGCGGATGTTGCGGTTCGTCGTGGACCTTAACCAGGCAATACTCATGCAGCAGACGGACCTGACGATTCGGGAATCGTTCGACATCCTGCAGAACACACGGCAGGCCGCGCGAAACCTTTTCCCGGGCAAGGATGACGTGTTCGAGCTCATCTATACGCCGCGGTTCATGAGGATCATCCGGGAGCGGTTCCTGATTGTTGGAGGACGTTCCGGAGGGGGATTGACCGATACAGCGCCGGGAATCTCTTAGAGCAGAGAGCATATCAGGGCCAGACCTTTACAGGCTGCTGAAAAAGTCTTTTTGCGGTTCGACAGGCGCAATATCTACGAATAATATCAGTACCCGCTCCGTTCACCCTGAGTGCTCTGCTGAGCCTGTCGAAGCATTGTCGAAGGAGTAAACGGAGCGTTTTTCAACACCCTGTTTACGGTTGACATTCCCCGTCGATCGTTACTGGCATGGACGAATTGCTACAACCATCGGACGAATAAATGCACAAACCACTCCCCAATCCTCGGGAAGACAGGTCTTTTTTTCCACTCATCCCATTGGATCTGCCTGGAATCCGCAAGGTCACTGACAAACATCTGCTCCATTTCGACGGCAAAATCGTGACTCAGGATAATCGCATTCACCTCGTCATTGTTCAATAAGCTCAAGAAGTCCATGTTGGTTGAGCCGACCGTTGACCAAACCTGGTCAACCACCGCGGTTTTCGCGTGCAGCAGGGAAGTACTGTGCTCGTATATCTTCACTCCCGATCTCAAAAGACTGGAATAATGATGCCTCTGCGCATATAACGTGAACTGAGAATCGGTGATCCCGGGGAGAATGATCTTTACGTCAACACCGCGCTCAGCGGCATCAGCAAGGGCTTTTACGATCTGGTCGTCAGGGATAAAATAGGAATTCGTCATGTGGATCGAATGCTCTGCGAAACCGATGACCGACACATACACGATAAAAGGTATCCTGTTGGTTTCTCCCGGGGTGCTGCCGATAACCCGCACCAGGGCATTGCCCGCTTCTTTCAGATCAGGGAAATAATTCCGTCCGGAAAGTTTCGGTCCCTTCTGTTTCAGCCAGGTGTCAAAAAAGAGCTTCTGTAATTCAGCCACGGACGGGCCTTCAATGTGAATGTCTGTGTCGCGCCAGTGAATCGGCGCCTTTTCGTTTCGTTTCCGTTTGAGAGGACCGCTCGAATAAACCTTGCTGATGTTGATGCCCCCGATAATGGCAACGTTGCCGTCAACGATCAAAATCTTGCGGTGGTCCCGGTGTGTCAGTCCCCATTTCTCCTGAAGCTCCAGTGGATTTGTAGGATTGAACCCGACAACCTGAATTCCGTTGTCGCGCAGGCGCTGGAAAAAAGAAGCGGGAGTATACATACTGCCCACGCTGTCATACAGGATATTTACCTGGACACCTTCCGCCTGTTTTTGCAGCAACAGGTCGGCAAATGTATGGCCTGTTTCATCATCTTCAATGATATAGCTTTCAAGGTTGATATGGTTTTTGGCATTCCGTATCGCTTTGAACATTGCGGCATAGGTTGCCTTGCCATCGGCGATCAGGGTGACCTTATTTCCCTTCGTCAGCGGGCTTTCAGTGACCGATTCCACCACGGCAGTGTGGCGTTGCAGAATGTCCGTCGGGTCGACCGATCGCTTCAGCCGGTCCATGATCGCCTTGCTTTGACGGGGAGATAACAGTCCCTTGGATGAAACGATTTGACGAGGTTTTTGCGCAATCGGCGTGTCATCAATGACTTCAGAGACGTCCGGCAAGGTCGCACATCCACTGCTGAAGCCCAGGATGGATGCGAACAGAAAGAACAAAAAGCAAGGCTTGACGATTATCATAGGTATAATCTTATCACGAAATAATCTTTTTGCCATCCTCAGGGAACACATTCAGGGGCCGGAGCCTGCCCGGCATACGAAAACTCTTGTTTTTATTGGCCCCATTGTTTATAATGCATGTTCTAATGGAGGTGTAGTATGCCTGTTTATGAATACGAGTGCGGAAGCTGCGGGGGCCGCTTTGAGGCTGTCCGGAAATTCAGCGATCCAGACCTTTCCGTATGCCCGTTGTGCAAAGCCGCGAATGTCCGCAAGGTGCTTTCTACGCCGGCGTTCGTGCTTAAGGGGAGCGGCTGGTATGTGACGGATTATCCGTCGAATGCCCGAAAAGAGGGAAGTGCTTCGGAGAAACCCAAAGAGGAGGCAAAGCCGGCAACCAGTTGCGCTGCGGGCACCTGTCCAGGTACCTGTCCGTCCAAAGGCTGATTCCTGATGGAACCCATCCATATCCAGATGCCTTTTCCGCTGCTGAAGGATTATCTCGAGATGCTGCGCAAACGCCGCTATGACCTCGAGATCTATTTTTCCGGCGCGGTCCTCGACCAGATCGAAAAGCAGGACCTCGAGAAACTGATCGAACGACTTGACTGGAATCCAAAGCTTACGCTCCACGCGCCGTTCATGGACATGAACCCCGGCGCCATGGACCCGATGGTGCGGTCGGTTACCCAGGTGCGTTTCCGGCAGATCCTGGCCGTGGCGGCCATTCTCAAGCCGCGCGCCGCCGTTTTCCACGGCGCCTATGACCGGTGGCGTTACAGTGGACGGAAGGACATCTGGCTCGAGAACAGCATGGATACCTGGCAAAAGGTAATGGACTCGGCAACGAAGATCGGACTGCGTGTTGCTGTCGAAAACGTGTTCGATGAAGAGCCGGAAGCGCTGCAGATGCTTATCGAGAAGATCGACAGCCCGGACTTCGGGTTCTGTTTTGACACCGGCCATTTCAATCTATTTTCCAAAGTCACGATGGAGCAATGGTTCGAGTCTCTCGGACGCCGCCTGGTGGAGGTCCATCTGCACGACAACGATGGGAAGGCCGACTCGCATTGGGCCTTGGGACGGGGGAACATCGATTTTGAAAAATTCTTCGGCCTTTTGAACGCCCAGGCTCCATCAACTGTTCTTACGGTTGAAGTGCACGATAAAGACGGTATTGAGACGAGCCTGGAACAGGTGAAGCGGCTCATGAAGAGGGACGAATAGGAATCAAATTCTTCTAAAATGGCAGGAAATTTTCTCGCAGTAGCCTATGAAAGAAAAGCGGCCACTTAGGACATCCGCAGAGTTCGCAGAGTTAAATCAAACCTTTTTGTATTTATTTTAAACAAGAACATTTTTTGCGCTTTTCTCTGTGAGCTCTGCGCCTCTGCGAGAGACGCCTTTTAGTTTCGCCTTTATCAGTAAACCAGTACAATTTACCATTAATGCGGAGTTTCCCTTGACACATACCAGTTGTTCACAGGGATTTACGATCATGAAAAAGACCTTCGCACTTCTGTCGCTCTCTCTTTTCGTTGGTGCCTGCGCAACGTCTCCCGCCAGGATGCCTGAAACCACGTCCGCGAAGATCGGGTCCGGCGTCCGCACACAAGCAGATGCCTATTACCATTTTATCATCGGCAGGCTCTCTGAAGAGGATGGAGAGTTCGATGTTGCCATGAATGAATATGAGGAGGCGTTCCGGCTGGATCCGAAAGCTGCCGTAGTCCCCCTCTCTCTCGCATCCCTCTCGCTTCGCAAGGGGCAACTTGATAAGGCGACCCGTTATGCGCAGCAGGCGGCGGAACTGCAACCGGACAACCCGCAGCCGCTCATGCTCCTTGCCAACATCTATACGAGCAAAAAGAGATACGACGATGCGGTGACCGTCTATCGCAAGGTAATATCGCTCAATCCGCAGCAGGAGGACTCCTACCTGTACCTTGGTTCTCTGTATGCGTCTCTGAAGCGGTACGACGAAGCCGTGGAGACGTTTCATGCCCTCGATAAGATCAATCCAACGCTGCTTATGTCGCCGTATTATCTCGGACGGATCTACACGGAACGGCAGATGTATAAGGAAGCACTGGCAGAATATCAGCGCGCGATCTCCATTCGGGACGACTTCGATCCCGCGTTCATCGGCATGGCGTTCGTCTATGAGCAGATGGACAATGTCGGCGACGCCATTGAGGCATATAAGAAGGCCATCGGGATCAATCCCCACAACCTTGAGATCCAGCAGCACCTTGCCCAGCTCTATATTCAGCAGAATTCGCTTCCCGAGGCATTGGAACAATTGAAACAGGTGACCGCCATGGACCCCAGGAACTATGACGCCTTTGTCAAGATGGGTCTCATCCATGCCGAGCAGAAAAAATACGAAGAGGCGGTGGAGGCATTCCTGGTCGTTTCGCGCGCAATGCCAAAGGACCTAAGGGTCAAGCGTTACCTCGCCTCCACCCTGGTGGCCGTGGAACGGTATGCGGAGGCGCTCGCGGAATATCAGTCCCTCCGGTCAGCCGATCCCGAGGACACCGACGCGGTCCTCCAGATCGCGTATATTTATGCGCAGATGGGCAGGATCGCGGACGCCGTGCCGCTCCTGGAGAGGGCGCTCGCCGAACAGCCCGGGAAGCCCGAGCTCTATCTGTATCTGGCCAATGCGTATATGGATCTCGAAAAATACCAGCAAGCTGTCGATACGCTGATCAGGGGGTTCCAGATGGCGCCGGACCGGGACGATCTGCTGTTCAGTCTGGCAATTGCCTATGAAAAGCAGGGTAAGCGCGTAGAGATGATCGCTACGCTTAAAAAAACGATCGAGCTTAAGCCGGACCACGCGGATGCCTTGAACTACCTCGGCTATTCCTTTGCCGAAAAAGGAGAGAACCTCGACGAGTCGATACGGCTTATCAAGCGCGCGCTCCTGATCAAACCTGACAGCGGTTACATCCTCGACAGCCTCGCCTGGGCCTATTATCAGAAGGGCATGCTGAACGAGGCGCTCGCGGTCATGAGAGAAGCCGTCGGGAAGGTGGAGAAGGACCCCGTGATGCGCGAGCACTATGGTGATATTTACCTGAAGTTTGCCGACAAGGACAATGCCAGACTGCAGTGGCTCAAGTCCCTGGAGCTTGACCCCGAGAACCAGAATCTCCGCGAGAAGTTCAAGGAGGCGGGGTTCGGCAAGCCCGATGACCTGCTCAAGGACGTGAAGCCGAGGAAAAAGGGCAGGCAGTGAAGACCCGCCGGATCATCGTCCTCATCGTTGTTTTGTTCCTGTTCTCCTGTCTCCCGAAAAAACCCGGGATCCCCGGCACCGAGGTCCCTGCCGGCCCGCTCGTCCAAGCGCTGGAACAGCAGCGTCAGGCCTTCACCGGGCTTAAGGCGATCGCGAGCGTTGAGGTGGTCAGGCGGGGGGTGAAGCGTTCTTTCGATACCGTGGGTATCGTGCTCGACGCCCAGCGCAGGCTCCGGGTGGAAGCCTTCGGGCCCCTGGGGCAGTCCTTCATCGCGCTCGTATGGGACGGCAACGACGTGTTGTTGCGCATGCAGGATGACGACAGGATCATGAGACCCGGGCAGGCCGGGATAGAGAGACTTCTTGGCATGAGCGTGGAGGCAAAGGACCTTTGCGCCATCCTCTCCGGCATGGTCACGGAGATCACCCGGCCTTTGGACGCACGGGTGTTCTGCACGCAGAACAATGCCTGCGTGATCGAACTGCCTGAGGGGGACACGGTGCGGCGCATCCGCGTGCTGCCTCCTTCATCAGACTTGGTGCCGGCGCTCAGGATCGCTGTTCAGGAGCTCTACCAATCGAATACCCTGGTGTACCGGACACGGTATGAACGCATGCAGGAAGTATCGCATGTTCTCCTGCCCAGGACAATCGTCATAGAGAGTCCCGGGAAGGGCGTGACGATCACGATCGAGTACACCGAGGCGGACATGTATGTGGCCGTGGCTGACGATGTTTTTACACTTTCGGATCAGGGGATAGAGGAACGGGAGAAGTAGAGAGGGGAAAAAAGTGCCTAAAATTCATAAAGTGCCTAAAGTGCCTAAAGTGCCTAAAGTGCCTAAAGTGCCTAAAGTGCCTAAAATAAGATTAGAAGTTCTCACTTTAGCGCATTTTAGTTCACTTTAGTCACTTTAGAGCACTGATTTCTATGGCTACCATTAACACAATAACGCTCCTTTCTCCGGCTAAGATCAACCTTTGTCTGTCCGTGCTCGGCAGGAGACCGGATGCGTACCACGACGTTGAGATGCTGATGCAGATGGTGGGGCTCTTCGACGAGGTGACCGTATCGCTCGGCGGATCGGGCGTCAGCGTGTCCTGTGACAGCCATGCGGTGCCATCCGGGGAGGAGAACATTGCCTGGAAGGCGGCATTGGAAATACTCAGGATCTCCGGCCAAGAGACCGGCCTGGCGATCGAGATCAAAAAAAACATACCCGTTGCGGCCGGGCTCGGCGGAGGGAGCGGCAATGCCGCAGCCGTGCTCATGGCTTTGAACAGGCTGCTCGGCATTGGACTTGACCGGGACCGGCTGGCCGAGATCGGCGCCCGGATCGGCATGGACGTGCCCTTTTTTTTCTTCGGGCCGACGGCCCTTGCGCGGGGGAGGGGAGAAATCCTCACCGAGCTGACACCGTTGCCGCACTTCCCGGTCCTGCTCGTCAATCCGGGGTTTGAGACCTCCACTGCCTGGGTCTACAAAAACTTAAATTTGGGGTTGACAAAAAAAGGCGACTGTAATAAAATTGCAAGGCTTAATCTCCGAAATATCGCCTTGGGGCTCCATAATGACCTTGAGCAGGTGACCTCAGTAGTTCACCCGGTGATAAACAAGATCAAAGATGCGCTTTTGGACCAGGGGGCCTTGGGTGCCCTCATGAGCGGGAGCGGGCCGACGGTGTTCGGCATATTCGAGACCGTTGCTGCATGCCGGGTCGCCGCTGATAGACTTTCCCCTGAGGGATGGAGGTCCTATCCGGTTGAAACATTGACCGCATCACCGTTTGCGGAATTACGCTCGGGATAGCAGCATAACGGAAGTTGTCGGGATCGACCAGTGTGCCACGATTCTTCAGTGTGAAGGGGAGTCTATGGAAATCACGGAGGTGAGGGTTTTCCCGGTCAATAATGAAGAGCGTCTCAAGGCCTATGCAACCATAACGATCGACAGCGTGTTCCTGATCAGGGACCTGCGTGTCATTAACGGCAACGCGGGATTGTTTGTGGCCATGCCGAGCCGCAAGATGAAGGATGGAACGTTCAAGGACATCGCCCATCCGCTGAACAGCGAGACCAGGCAGGTGATCGAGAAGAAGGTCCTTGCTGAATACGAACGCGAGCTGGCCAAGCCCACGAAGCAGGAGCCGGAGCCAAAAGATCCTGAAGAGAAATAATATGCTGCTGATACGAGTTTTGCCGATTCTGCATCTGATACGAGAGGATAGGCTCTGCCTATCCTTTGATATTTTGATATTTACCCTGTTAGAGAATGCGCCCCGCTCTTATTACGGCTGAAAGTCTCTGTGAACGGAGAGGGGCCGTCAGCAACAGGATCATTTGGTTTTCGCAGTTGTTCTTTATCGGAAGTTATCCGGCCCCGCGGCCAGGCCCGGAGTCGGCCTTCGATCGGGGATCGTCTAATGGTAGGACAGAGGCCTTTGAAGCCTTTTATCGGGGTTCGAATCCCTGTCCCCGAACCAGTATTCGGAAAAGAGGATGAATGAAGTGAAGGCGAGATCACGGGAAATAAAGATCTTTTCGGGAAACGCAAACCTGGCGCTGGCAAAGGAGATCTGCCAGAAGATGGACATTCCGCTCGGGAACGCGCTGGTAGGCCGTTTCAGCGACGGCGAGATCAATGTCCAGATCGTGGACAACGTGCGCGGCATGGATGTTTTCGTCGTGCAGCCCACGGGGAGCCCGGTGAACCGGAATCTCATGGAACTCCTGATCATGATCGATGCGCTCAAGCGGGCGTCGGCAACCCGCATCACGGCGGTGCTCCCTTATTACGGGTACAGCCGGCAGGACCGGAAAGTGCAGCCCCGCGTTCCTATTACGTCCAAGCTTGTGGCCGATCTGATCACGACCGCGGGCGCGAACCGGGTCCTTACGGTGGATCTGCATGCGGGCCAGATACAGGGGTTCTTCAATATCCCCGTGGACAACCTGTTTGCCGCACCGGTGCTCCTCGAGTATCTCCGGTCAAAGAAATTTACCAACCTGACCGTTGTTTCTCCCGACGCCGGCGGCGTGGAGCGGGCGCGGGCGTTCGCCAAGCGGCTCAATGCGGCGCTTGCGATCATCGACAAGCGGCGGGACAAACCGAACGAGGCGCAGGTCATGCACATTATCGGCGATGTCAACGGACACGACTGCCTGCTGCTGGATGATATGGTGGACACCGCCGGGACCCTGACCGAGGGCGCGGCCGCGCTTAAGGAGAATGGAGCGGGCATGATCAGCGCGGCCTGTTCTCACGCGGTGCTCTCGGGTCCGGCGATCAAGCGCATTAATGATTCTTCGCTCGATGAGCTGATCACGACCAATACGATCGCTCTGGACACCAAGCAACAGGAATGCAGAAAGTTGACGGTGCTTTCCGTTGCGCAGCTTCTTGCCGATGCCATCACGAGGATTCACGAGGAAACATCGCTCAGCTCGTTGTTCGTATAAACGGAAGAGAGAAACCACTGGTGAACACGGATACCTTCAGGGAATCGGAGATGGTCCTGTGGTCAGCCGAAGAATATTCATCAGTGCTTATTCGGTAGTCATGTATAATGCTTCATAAATTGAATCGGAGGAGAAATGGATAAAATAGCATTAACAGCGCAAGTCAGGGAAAAGGTGGGCAAGGGAGCTGCCCGGGGATTGCGGAGGGACGCACAGGTTCCGGCGGTCCTCTACAGCCACGGCAAGTCCACGCCCATCGTGATGGTCAATAAGGATGTCTCGAAGGTCCTTAACACCGAGGGCGGAGCGCATGCGCTTATCAATCTCAAGCTTGAGGGAGGAAAAGGCGCGGGGATGAAGCTGGCCCTGATCAAGGACTACCAGGTTGACCCCATAAGCGGCAAGCTCATCCATCTCGATCTCATGGAAGTCGCCATGAACCAGAAGGTGAAGATCCAGGTGGCAGTGCACATTTCCGGGAATTCCATCGGGGTGAAGGAAGGCGGTATCTTCCAGTATGGCCAGCGTGATCTCGAGATCGAGTGCCTCCCGGCACATATCCCGGATTTTATCGATGTCAATATCGAGCACCTCAAGGTGAACGAGTCGCTCCATGTGAGAGATATCAAGGCGCCTGAAGGTGTAAAGATCCTGACCGATCTTGACTCGACCGTGGCGACGATCCAACCGCCGATCTCGGAGGCCAAGCTTGAGGAAATGCTTACCGCGACCCCGGCTGTGGCAGCGGAGGGCGCTGAGCCCGAGCTCGTCAAGAAGACAAAGAAGGAAGAAGAGGCTGCGGCCGCGTCGGGCGCTGAAGCAAAAGGCAAAGAAGGAGCCAAAGAAGGTGCAAAAGAGGCTGCTCCGAAGAAGGAAGCTGGGCCCAAGAAATAGCGGCGGATATAAGCTACAAGCACCAAATAACAAGCACCACATAAATTCCAAAAAGATACTATTACAATTCCAAACAGTTTGGAATTTTGGATTTGGAGTTTGGTGCTTATTGGGAATTTGTGATTTGAAATTTGGGGCTTGTTTCCCATGAAGATCATTGTTGGGCTTGGCAACCCGGGCAGAACGTATGAACGCACGCGTCACAACGCAGGCTTCATGGCGGTTGACGAGCTTGCCAGTATCCTGCAGGGAGCGTGTACTCAGGAAAAACACCACGCCCTGATCGGCAAGGCCAGGCTCGATTCCGAGGAGCTGGTCCTGGTCAAGCCGCAGACGTATATGAACGACAGCGGCCAATCGGTGGCGGCGATCCTGAGGGACTCTTACAGAACTGCTTCCGACCTGATCGTACTCCATGATGATCTGGATCTTCCGCTTGGGTCCGTGCGCGTGAAGATCGGCGGTGGCCACGGAGGCCACAACGGGCTTCGCTCCATTATCGAGTACCTGGGGTCACCGGAGTTTATCCGGGTCCGCATCGGGATAAACAGGCCAACGCTGAATATGGATTCGGCGGATTATGTGCTCAGCCCATTTCTTGCCGAAGAACGTCCGGCAGTTTCAGAGGCCATTGCAAAGGCCGCGGAAGCGGTCAGACGTATTGTCGTGGAAGGCCCCACACGGGCCATGGATGTCGTTAATCAAAAGTAAGCATTCAGAAGCCCGGACCTGAAGGACTATTCCGACAGCTCCGGGTTTTTATTGTTTTGAGACAACAACTCAGGTTTACCGCAGGGCCGCCGAGGCGCAGAGAAAGTCCAATTATTTTCAATATGCATTTCTCCGTGTCTCCGCGCTTCAGCGGTAGATCGTGATTTTGAGATGAATGACTGGAATTTGGATCGTCCCGAAAAGGAGCTTGTCATGGGTTTCAACTGCGGTATCGTTGGCCTTCCGAACGTAGGAAAGTCCACCATTTTCAATGCGCTCACTTCCGCGGGCGCTCAGGCCTCGAACTATCCCTTCACGACCATCGATCCCAACGTTGGCGTGGTGGACATGCCCGATGAGCGGATCGACAGGCTTGTCGAGATCTACAAGCCGAAAAAAAGAACGCCCACGAGCATGGAGTTCGTGGACATTGCAGGTCTCGTGAAGGGCGCGGCGCAGGGTGAAGGGCTGGGAAACAAGTTTCTCGCCAACATCCGCGAGGTGGACGCGATCGCGCACGTGGTGCGTTGTTTCGAAGACCCAAATGTCATTCACGTGGCCGGGAAGGTGGACCCCCGGGAGGACATCGAGGTGATCGAAGCGGAACTCATGCTTGCGGATCTCGACGCGATAGAGAAACGGCTGTACAAGGCCGAGAAGACGGCCAGGACCGCGGACAAAAAGGGACTGGAAGAGGTGGAGTTCATGCGGCGGCTCAAGGACATGCTCGCCAGGGGGGAGCCGATCCGCCGCGCGACCCATTCCGAGGAAGAGACCTTGTGGCTCAAGAGCTATGCCCTGTTATCCGCCAAGCCGGTGCTCTATGTGGCCAACGTGGCAGAGGACATGGTGGACAAACCGAACCCGTTCGTTGACGCGGTCAGGATGATCGCTGCCGAGGAAAACGCCCGGGTCGTCGTCATCTCGGGCCAGGTGGAGGGAGAGATTGCCCAGCTTCCCACGGAAGAGCGAATGGAATACCTTTCGGGTATGGGTCTCAAGGAGTCAGGCCTCGATCGCATGATTCGCGCGGGCTACGAGCTCCTTGGACTTATCACCTACCTTACCGCCGGCGAGAAAGAAGTGCGGGCCTGGACCATTACCAAGGGCACCAAGGCACCACAGGCCGCGGGCAAGATCCACTCGGATTTTGAAAAAGGATTCATTCGCGCGGAGGTATTCCACTTCGATGATCTGATGAGGCTTGGCACGGAGAAGGCCGTGAAAGAGGCGGGTCTGCTCCGTTCCGAAGGAAAGGATTACGTGGTCAAGGATGGGGACATCATGCTTTTCCGGTTTAACGTGTAAGAGGGCCAAGAAAAGAAACAGGGTTATTGCTTACGGTAAGAACGAATAGCGCTATAAACACTCTGACCTGACCCTCGCGGACAAAGTGGAATATTTTCCACAATCAGTATCGCTCAATTGTTTTAATTTGCAGTTTTTACAGGTCACCTCGGACCAGGAAGAAACGACAGCGGTATTCGATGTGATATCCCGTCCGCATGCTGCGTACCAGCCATGCGGAAATTTCTTTTTCATGTGAATGACTTTGATGGTTTCATTCATAAAGAAAATCGCCTGCCGATGTTGATCATCGGTATCTTTGTTGAAGAACCTTGTTTTATCAGAGAGCTTTCATCCGACCGGATGTTGTTTCAATCGGTCCTCAACAGGTTCCGCCGTTTATCGAATAGCCATTCGCTTTGAAGGCAGTTCTGATGTCTTTCCTCTGTTCAGGCGTCATGGAAGCGTACAGTTGCTTAAGCTTGTCACCGGAACGTTCGGCTGAACAGTTGTACTGATAGAATGAGTCTTTCATTTCCGTGCTCAGGTGTGTTGCGGTAAGCACTTTCTTCAGGTCACCCGACGCACACAACATCTCATACATGGTCTTCGAGCTGCTCCCCAGGAAAGCGCCCCTCCGCTCTCCTTTGCCAACCATGATCATGGGGGTGCAGGCGCTGGTAAGCAGGACCATTCCGGCAATACCTATCAAGAGCCAGGTTTTCATTGCATCTCTCCTTTCTTGCTCGACAGTAATGATCCTATTTTCTTTTTCATATCCGGAGCATCCCATTCCCGTTCGCCGATGATCGTTTCTCTGATGATACCGTCCCGGTCGATGAGAAAGCTTGTTGGAAGGTTGTGAACAGCATAGTGGTCGAAGGAAACCTCCTGATCTTTGTCCATAAGCACGGGAAACGTGATCGCCTGTTTTTTGATGAATGATTGAACATTTTTTTTGTCTTCGTCCCTGGATACGGCTAATACGATGAGACCGTCCTTTTTAAACGCGAGGAAAAGATTGTGAAGAGAGGGCATTTCCTTTTTGCAGGGTCCACAATAGGTCGCCCAAAAATTAAGGAGGACGACCATTCCCTTATAGTCCGCGAGGGCGGCCTTTTCCCCGTTGATATTTTCGAGTGCGAATGATGGAGCAGGCTTCCCGTTCTCGGTGGCAGTATCAAGACAGGCTGCTTGCCTGGCGGAAATAATGGAAAAGAAAATGAACAGGGATAGAATATGACGCATGACGCAACTCCTCATCGGGGTGTTGTTGGCCGCGGTTCTCATTAATCTGCGCAACATCCGGGACCCTGGTTTATGTCAAAGCCGTTAATTCTAAAGGCATTTTTAATGTCTTTTCTCTGTTCAACCGTCATGGCTGCGTAGAGCTGTTTAACCTTTTCCCCGGATCGTTCCTCGGAACAGCTGTATTTATAGAGGGAGTTTTTTAGTTCCATGCTCAGTTTTGAGGAAGCAAGTACTTTATCCATTTCGCCAGACGTACACAACATTTCATATCTGGCATTCGAGTTACTCCCCACGTAATAGCCCCTCCCGTGTTTTAACACCAGGAAATCCGTGCTGGGGCTGCAGGCACCGATCAACACGGCCATGCAGGCAATCGCTATGAAAAATCCGTTTTTCATTTTGCCTCCTTCCCGTTATCTCTATACGTTGAAAAAAAGTACGAGCTTGCCCCCCTCTGCACAGAGAGGTTAAGCAGTGTTGTCGAGACACGAACACAGGAGGACAAGCTCAAGCTGAAAAAGGAGAACTCACTGCCTCATGCCCGAGGCGGTGACCAGATTTCCCATCACTGCATTTGTAGGAATGGTATCAGGAAAAGCAGGAAATTACTTGAACGAAGCGGCTATTTTTAATCAGGCCGGAAAGGGTGACGCCGTACATCCTTCTGAACGTGCGGCACAGGTGCGCTGAGTCGGAAAAACCGGCATTGTGCGCGGCTTGCGTGAGGGACTCGCCTTGAACGGCGAATTGGACAGCGGTCATCAACCGGAGCCAGAGGACATAACGCCGGAGCGGAATGCCGATCTGCTCGGTGAACAGATGCCTCAAACGGCTTTCGGAGAGACAGGCATGCCGGGCAAGGTCGGTGACGACCACTTTTCGTGAGAGATATTCCCCCTTCAACAGGTCAATGGCTGCCTTGATCCGCGGATCAACCGCTACCGCGGCCTGTTCAGGATAGCCGCCGAGCTCGGTAACGAGTTTTTTGTATACCTCGCCGGCATCTCGGCACGATCCGAGAAAATTTCCGGGGACATCGATGCACCCTCGCAGCCGTTTGAGAAGATCGTCATCAAGTACCTTGAAATCCCTTTCCCCCAGATGCCGTTTTGCGATTGCCTTGGCGACATCGGATTCATGGTCGATCAGCAGATGTATCCAGGAGTGTGCATTGCTGGGACTGACCAACTGGTGGGGACATCCTGACCCGACGACGACCCCTCCGCATTCGATGGAGGTTTTATCTCTGCGCAACTGAAAGAGCCCCTCCCGATTTACGATGACCTGCAGGGCATAGTGCATGTGCACGGTGTTTGCAGGGCAACGGCCAAGATACAGAAAATGGCCGGCCCAGAAATAACCGCAATATTTCGATATCGCCTGTTCCATGAGGTTCCTGTGGGAGGTAATAAAACGACTGGGAAGTATGTCAACCGCACCAGTCAGTCGTTACTATAGCATGAAATAACCATGCCGACAATAGGGATTTAATATCCCGCCCGCCCTTAAATAACAGAGGGAAGAAAAATTTGCGTCGCGCCACCTGCGAAAGGCGTCATCCTTCCGAATACTTCACCTCATTACCCTTTTTGTTGCTCTCCCTTCCTTACGTTTTCAAGGTACTATAAACCCTTCTAAAACGCAAGGGAATGCAATTAATATTTTGTGGGATGTCCTGTTGATTTTTGCTTGACAAGAGGAGAGGAGTTCAATAAAATCTCCGAATGCTGCGATAAGTTCGATTGAACGTTCCGGGAGCTTTGGGTCAGATCGCTTTCGGGCGAGAACCAACAACGAACAGAAGAGAGAGGAAGGGGACCGATATGAAGTTGCGATTAGGAGTAGTTGCACTCTGTGCAATGTTTATGGCGAGTCAGGCAAACGCGGCGGAAAAAATTCAGCTCAAAACAGAAAAGGACAAACTGAGTTATACCAAAGGCGTTTATATGGGAAACAGCCTGAAGAGGCAGTCGGTCGATATTGACCAGAAAGTTCTCATCCGGGGTATCCAGGATGCATTGTCAGGAGCGGAGACCCTCATGACTACCAAGGAAATGGTCGCGATCGAGGAGAATTTCCAGAGAACGCGCGCCAAAAAGCAGGAGGAAGAGAATAGGCTTATCGGTGAAAAGAATAAGAAGGAAGGGGCGGCCTTTCTCGCTGAAAATGCAAAAAAAGCAGGAATAAAGGTCCTGCCGAGCGGATTGCAGTACAAAGTGATCGCCGAGGGAACGGGAAAGAAGCCAAAGGCCACGGATAAGGTGCTCGTAAATTACCGGGGCAGCCTTGTTGACGGGACGGTTTTTGACAACTCGGACAGTCACCCAGAGCATCCGATGACCATGCCGGTAAGCGATAAGAGCTTAATTGCCGGCTGGACCGAGGGGATCATGCTCATGAGGGAGGGCGCGAAGTTCCAGCTCTTTATTCCATCGAACATCGGATTTCAGGACAAACGCATGGGAACGATCGGCCCGAATTCGGTATTGATTTTTGATGTTGAGTTGGTCTCCATCGTAAAAGCCGATGCATCCGGGAAAGCTCAAAAGTAGAGGACAAGCAGAAGATCTTGGACCGATACCACGTTTCATCTTGTCCCTTTGATGGATGCTGATATCGTCGTTCCTGTTTCAACCCAAAAATAAGCCCGGCATTTCTTGCCGGGCTTATACTTTTTCAGATCGTTTATCGTTTGCCGAAGTTAGCAAGAGCTTTTGCACTTGCAGGTGACCGACATTTTTTTTGTCACTTTCTTAATGGTCATGGAAATTCCTCCTTTCTTTTGTGAACGTTTCTGATCCGGAAAAGCACGGTGTATTTTTTTGGAGCATTACAACCGAATTTCGAACCTGTTTAGCCTATAGTATACCATAAAGCATGCACCGGTACGGGTCCTTTCCACCGGTTCCCTCGATAAGTTCCGCCCGGTATCTGCACCCTCCCCGGCATACTTCAAGGTACTCGCAGCAACACTCAAGGTTCTTCAGCCTGACCGGCTGCATGTTCCGCCACGCTGCTTTCAGACCATGGTCTACCGTGCCGATGGGTTGGCCCCCGTAAAATGTGCATTTCGCGATGTTCCCATTTGCCATCACCGCCATGAGATGGAGGCCGCAGCCATATCCTTGTGTGGACGAATGAAGTCCATTGCCGTATCCATAGCCGAGATATTTTCCGCCTTGTTCGGGGCTGACATAAAAATCATCATTTTCCTTCAGCCTTCCGGTCAGGCACGGGATGTCCACGGTCCAATCCTTGATCTGCATCTCTCTGAAAAGCTTTTCCATGCGGTCGAAGTCCTCAGTATTATACTGGTGTACCATGGTGGACACGGATACGTCGAAGCCCGCGTCAAGCGCATTTTCCATTGCTTCCAGGGAGCGTTTGAATGTCCCGCTTCCCCGGAGCCTCTCGTGTGCCGGTTCCAGTCCATCTATGCTCACCTGGATCTCGTCGACCTTGAGTGTTTTCAGGGTTTCCTTTTTAAGGAGCACGCCATTCGTGAACAGGACCTTTCTAATAAAAAAATCAGGGAGCATCTCGTTGATCTCGTGGAACTTGCTGTGGACCAGCGGTTCGCCGCCGGTTATCATCACGCGCAAACCCTGCATCTCCTCGAATTCGCGCAGAACCTTTACCACCTGGTCCCCTGACAATTCGTTGCGATCGGCATTGTCGATATAGCAATGTTTGCATTTGAGGTTGCAGGCATCGGTGATCTGGAGCTCCAGGTAGCGCAGGGAAGGTTCAGGCGCCTGTTTAAGAGCGGCCCGTTGGACCACGCCTGGTGTCGTCGTCAGCAGTCCCTCCTCCAGGCAGTAATCCAGAAACGCGCTGTTCTTTGAGACGCAACCGTCGTCAGAGGCGCACGTCTTCAGAAAATGGAACGAAGCGCTGTCAAGTTCGTATAATTCATCCTTTGCGATCTGATAGACGGACGGGATCTCAAGCCATTTCAGGACGGCCCGTCTCGCCAGGTAGTAACTCATAGCGTTATTATAGCACCCCGTCAGTATTTTTGTTATAATGGACCCCATGACGGACAACGTGCCGCTGGAACAAACACTTTGTTTAAAATTCTGTTCCTACTATGAACCCGGAAAGAACGAAGAGCTTGCATGCAAAGGCTATAGGGTCGTGGAACGATTATTGCGAGAAGGGAAAGGCCTTGTCCTCGAAAGCAACAACGGAGAATCAAGCCCGGTTCTGGCAGACAGGATAGTGAAAACCCTGTGTATTGTCTGCGATTTTTACAAACAGGACTGCGATTTTATGCAGGACCGGACAGCACGGCCTTGTGGCGGCTTTGTCCTTCTGGAGCGACTTCTGGGATCCGGCGTGATCACGATAGAGGACATCGGGTAAAAGGCGTGTCCTTATTTGCTCACGTCAGAGCAGACAATCCATTGACAGGATCATCGGGATAACATCGGATAACATTAGGATTTAATTTTTAGTTCCATCGTAATTACGCAGGTCAGTTACTTCGCTTCGGCGCAAGGAGCGCAGGGGACATCGATTCCCCCGGCACGAACAGCATTCGCGGCGCTTCCGCTTTGCCCGCATTGCCTGGATTTTTTGAGGTTCGCCACCGGATCCGGCAGTCGCGCTCTTATTGAGGCTACGCTCCGCAACCGACATGAGTAGTTACGTTCCATCTCGTAATCTTTATGCCCTATCAAAAGGATTGCGATCTTTCTTCCCATGTATGAGTAGAATTTGTTGCTTTTGTAACTACGCATCGATCCTGTCTTAGAAAGAGGGAACTATGGACTATTCGATCAAGATCGGCGGTGAAGCAGGACAGGGGATCCAGACGATCGGTGACACGTTGGGACATGTATTTGCGCGCTCCGGATACCATGTCTTCACGAACCAGGATTATGAGTCGCGCATCCGCGGCGGCCACAACTTCTACCAGATCAGGCTGTCCGAACGGCCGGTCATTGCGCCGAAAGGGGCGATCGATATTATCGTTGCCTTGGACAAGGAGAGCATCCGGCTGCATGAGCGTGAGCTTACCTCCCGCGGCCGGATCATCTACGATTCTGAAACGCTCAAGGAAACGCACGATAAACCGGCGTTTCTCGATGTCCCCTTTGAGAAGCTTGCCATGCAGCACGGAGGCGACAAGATCATGGCCAACACGGTTGCCACCGGCGCTGTCCTCGGCATGCTCGGGATGGACCTCGATATCCTGATGGACCTCATCGTCGAGACCTTCAAGAAAAAAGGCGAGCCGATCGTTTCTGCGAATAAGAATGCCGCAATGGCCGGTTATGACCACGCCGTGAAGGGGTGCCTCACGTGCAATTTTTCTGTTGCCAGTGATGACAAGGCCGGCGCTCTGATGCTCGTGGGCGGGAGCGAGGCCATCGCCCTGGGCTCCATGGCGTCGGGGGTGAAGTTTTATGCGGCCTATCCCATGACGCCGTCCACGGGCATCATGAACTATCTGGCCGGCAAGGAAAAAGAGTACGGCATCGTGGTGGAGCAGGCAGAGGACGAGATCGCGGCCATCAACATGGCCCTGGGCGCATCTTTCGCGGGCGTTCGCTCCATGACGGGAACTTCCGGCGGCGGCTTCGCCCTCATGGTGGAGGGTGTTTCCCTTGCCGCGATCACCGAGACGCCGGTGGTGATCGCGCTGGGCCAGCGGCCGGGCCCGGCAACCGGTCTCCCCACACGGACCGAGCAGGGCGAGCTTCATATGGTGCTGCATGCCGGCCACGGCGAATTTCCCCGGTTCATCTTCGCGCCGGGCTCGCCTGAACAGGCCTTCTTCTCTGTGAACAAGGCATTTGATCTGGCGGAGAAGTACCAGGTCCCGGCATTCATCCTTTTCGACACCTATCTCTCCGACTCCCAGTGGAGCTATCAAGGATTCGACCTTGCCCGGCTCCGGAACACGGACTATCGTCTCCGGGGAGAGGTGTTCCAGAGGCTGGAAGGCTACAAGCGCCATGCGCTTACGCAGAGCGGAATAAGCCCGCTGGCAGTTCCCGGAGATGCGAAACACCTTGTGGTCACGGACAGCGACGAGCACGATGAGGACGGCCACCTTGTCGAGGATGCCGGCATGCGCATCAAGATGGTTGAGAAGCGGTTGTTCAAGAAGTTCCCGCAGATGCAGCAGGAGGTGGCGCCGCCGTTCCTCTACGGCGATCACAAACCCGATGTCGTGATAATTGGCTGGGGTTCTCTCTACGGACTTATGCGGGAGGCCGTGGACGCGCTGTCTCAGTCTCACCGAATCGCCATGCTGCACTTCTCCGAGATCTATCCCTTCCCGGAGACAGGGCAATTCGACTACCTGGGGCTTCTGAAGCGGGCGAAGCTCACGATCTGTATCGAGCAGAACGCGACCAGCCAGTTCGCGAGGCTGATGAAGACCGAGACAGGGTATGAGTTCAATACCTTGATCAACAAATACGACGGCAGGCCGTTTACCGTGGAAGAACTGACAGGAGAGATCAATGATCACCTTAGAAACGTATAGAGGACAGGTCCCGGCATGGTGCCCGGGGTGCGGAAATTTCGCGATCATGAAGGCGTTCAAGGATACCGTGCTGGAACTCAATATGGAACCCCACCAATTCACGATCGTCTCCGGCATCGGACAGGCCGCGAAATTTCCGCACTACACAAAGTGCAACACCTTTAACGGACTGCATGGCAGAACGCTGCCGGTTGCCACGGGCATCAGGCTCGCGAACCACACAATGCCGGTCATTGTCACGACCGGCGACGGCGACTGCTACGGCGAGGGCGGCAACCATCTCATGGCGGCCATGCGCAGGAACATCAACGTGAAGCTTTTTGTGCACGACAACCAGGTCTATGGACTGACCAAGGGGCAGGCGTCCCCCACAACGGGTGAAGGGGTGAAGACCAAGAACATGCCTTTCGGCGTGATCTCTGAGCAGTTCAACCCCATGGCCCTCGCTGTTGCGCTGGACTGCAGTTTCGCGGCCCGGGGATATGCCGCCGATACGGAGCACCTTAAAGGACTCATGAAAGAGGCGATCCTGCATAGCGGGTTTGCCCTCCTCGACATCCTTCAGCCTTGCGTGTCCTTTAACAAGGTGAACACCTATGACTGGTACAAGCAACGGGTCTATCCTGTCGGGCCGGACCATGATCCCGGGGACCGGAAGGCCGCGTTCGCCAAGGCGCTCGAGTGGGGCGACCGCATCCCCATCGGCGTCATCTATCGCAATAACCGGCCCACGTTCGAAGAGCGCGTTCCGATGATCAAGGACAAACCGCTCGTGCATCAGGCCTTTGACGTGAATAAGATCGGGGCAACACTGAAGGAGTTCATGTAATGCCAGCCATGCGCAACCTGACGAAAAAAAGGTCCAAAAAAGCAGGCCTCCCTTCCGGGACGCTGGTGTATACCGGGGAGAAGAAGGACGAGCAGGTCAATATCCATGTCATCGATTACGATGAAGCGAACTTTCAAGAGATCGAGAAGGCATCTGTCGATGCCTGCATCCCGTTCAAGGAAAAACCGACCGTGACCTGGATCAACGTTGACGGTGTCCATAACGCCCAGGTGCTCGAGAAGCTCGGCGACTGCTTCGGACTCCACCGGCTCGTGATGGAAGACATCATGAACACGGACCAGCGGCCGAAAATGGAGGACTACGGAGAATATATTTATCTCGTGCTCAAGATGCTCGCCAGCGGCAAGAACGGCGATATCGTTACCGAGCAGGTCAGCCTTGTCCTCGGCGCGAACTTTGTTCTTTCTTTTCAGGAAGGGGTCGAGGGAGATGTGTTTAATTTGATCCGTGATCATCTCCGGACCAACAAGGGACGCATCCGGAAAATGAAGGCCGACTACCTTGCCTACGCGCTGCTTGATGCGGTGGTTGACAACTACTTCGTCATCCTCGAGAAGTTCGGCGACAAGATCGAATCGATAGAAACGGAACTGATCGGGGACCCGAAGCAGGAGACGGTGCAGAGGATCTATCAATTAAAGCGGGAGATGATCTTTCTGCACAACGCCGTATGGCCACTCCGCGAGGTGGTGAGCGGCCTGGGCAAGCATGAGTCATCGCTGATCCGGGAAGCCACGGCGCCCTATCTCAGAGACGTCTACGACCATTCCATCCATATCATCGACAGCGTGGACATCTACCGCGAGATGCTGTCCAGCATGCTTGATCTGTACCTGTCGAGCGTCAGCAATCGCTTGAACGAGGTGATGAAGGTCCTGACGGTGATTTCCCTGATCTTCATGCCGCTGACATTCATTGCCGGAGTGTATGGAATGAACTTCAAGTACATGCCGGAGCTGGAGTGGCGCTACGGATATTTTTTCTCCCTCTTCCTGATGCTTGGAATTTCCGTGTTCATGCTGTTTTACTTTAAACGAAAGAAGTGGTTGTGAGGCATTACGGAAAAGCATTCAGCGTTGCGGAGTCGGGAGTTCGAAGCCACAAAAAACAGAAGCGGGGAGCGAACGCGCTCCTCTTCTGTGCATGCATCCAATCTCACTGCCACGAATGTTCAATACTCCCAACTTCGAACGCTAAGCTCCGAACTCCTTAGTAACTCATCCCCACCTTGTATGTCAGTTTCACTGCCTGGTCCTTTGGCGCGAGAATATTGAACTCGGCGGTAAATGCCTTTGATCTGTTACAGGCAGGTGACGAGTTCAGCATCTTCTCGTCCGTCTGCTTTCCTCCGCTCACATCACGGATACTGTCAACCTTTGTCCTGACCTCGCATTTCATCCATTAAACCTTTTTCAAGAACCGGTGTCTATTTAGCATCTGACATTATTAATAACGCAACTAACATCCCAGGAGGAAAGCTAATGAGAAAACAGAATCGTTTCCCGGCACTGGCTGTCGCGGTCTGGATAATGGCCGGCAGCATGGTAACTGAGGCAAATGCGTCCGGCAACAGGGGCGGAGGCAATATGGGGCGTTTGCTGAAAGGGCTGAATCTTACCACTGAGCAGAAACACTGGACCGAGGATATTGTGCAGGGACGTCACCGCGATTTAATTGCCGGCAAGATGGCAGTTCTTCAGGCCCGGCGGAACCTTTTGACCGTGATGAACGGCGATGCGCTTGATGAAAAAATAGTGCGCTTAGCCTACAGGACGCTGACCACTGCCCAGGAGAATCTGACGGTCCTGCAAGCAAAGTTATTGAAAGAAGTAATGCCGCTCTTAACGCCGGATCAGCAAACGATCGTAAAAAATAAAATTGCAAAGTTGAGTTCGCGCGCACAAAGGTCCATGACTAAACTCCAATCAAAATTGGACACCCTGCCGCCTGGAGAACAATAGACAGGGTAAGACCAGGGGGTGGGGTGTTTCCTTTGCGGGGCGGGCGCGACGTGCCGGAAGAGATCAGCATCCCACAGCCGCCTTAGGCGCAGACCGTTTGTTGAGTTCGATTCTGAATACCATACGGCTTTCCCGGGATTTCAGAACCAGATTTTGTTCTTTCATGGCTCCCATGTGCTTGAGTTTTTCTACAAGATCTTTTGCATGGGAAGTGTCCAGCGATAACACATAAATTTTTTTCTTATCGAGCTGTTGTGTCTCGATAATGGTTCCGTCAAACTCCCTGATCGTTGCTTCTATATCTTCCGCGGCGTCGTCAATATTTTTTACCGATACGGTAAGAATGGTCTCTGAACGAGCGCTCTCTGAGCCTGATCCCTCGCCTGCCGACAAACCGCTGGATTGTCGTTTCAAGGGTGCGGGTTCATGTCTCCCTTCGTCCCGCCCCGGATCATGAGCAGCCGGCGCGGTCTGTTCCTGCGGCAATGACGGTGCCCCGGCGTACGGCGAGACAGTGGGTTGCTCCGCCATGACTTTATCTTTCTTCCGCATCGGCGGTTCTGCCGGTTGTGCAGGTACGGGGACCGGCGCCGTAGCCCGGCCTTTCAGCATTGGCGGCGGAGGAGTCTCGTATCCCTGTTTCATGTCCAGAGCCTTATACGCCGGAGTTTGCGGGACCTGCTTTGAGCGAAGCGCAGGACTTTCAGATTTGGCAAGTTTATCCTGTGCAGTGCCGACTGGAGGGGCTTCGTTCCGGGTTGCAAGTTCATGCGTTGGGGCTTCAGAAAATCTTTCCGCCGTCTGATAGATATAGAACCCGGTTACGGCAAGGAACAGGACCGCTATGGCCTGGATCGGAAGCTTTATGCGGAGGGGGAAGAAGAACCTGTGGAAGAAGCCTTTTTTCTCCGCTGCTTCGTCGCGAATGGTTGCCATGATCTTCTGCGTCATCCATGCAGGCGGCTCGATCTCTTCGACGGACTTGATATGCCCGATGGTTTTCCGAAGCTCATCGAGCGCGCTGCTGCATTGCGGGCACGTCTTGAGGTGCGTTTCGATCGCCGCCCGTTCTTCACCCGTGACTGACCCATCGATATATTCGGAAAGTCTATGACGTATGTCGTTATGTTCCATCAGAGTTCTCCCATGAACCGCTTCAAACAATCCTTGACCATATCTCTTGCCCTGAACAGCCGTGATTTGACCGTGCCCTCGCGGACCTTGAGCATGCTCCCGATCTCTTCATACGAGAACTCCTGCATGTCACGAAGGACGAGGATCTCCCGAAAATCCGCATCCAATGCCTTAATGCAGTCCCGCATCCTTGTCTGGACAGCCCGCCTTTCCATTCTCTCCAATACGGATGGTTCCTTTGACGGCGGGTCCATGGTCATCGTGCCGTCATCGGTCTGGATCGGATCGTTCAGGGAAAAGGCTTCATGGCCCTGCCGGGACCTGACCTGTTTCAGCCGGTTCTTCGACAGGTTCAGGGTTATCGTCGTGAGCCAGGTCGTGAATTTTGCATCCCCCCGGAACCGCCTGATGTTCTTATAAGCAGAGACAAATGCGTCCTGCACGACCTCGCACGCGTCATCATGATCCCCGATCAGTCGATACGCGATGTTGAGCATCTTTTTCTGGTGTTTTGTCACCAGCTGTTCAAATGCGCGCAGGTCGCCTTTTTGCGCAGATGATACGAGCGCCGCATCGTCATCTGAAACAGAAGAGCTGCTCTGTCCAGTACTATATGACAATCTTGCCGGTGGATTTGTTCCGTCTGACATCACGGTTATGATTGTATCGTAAAAGAGTTACTTTTGCATCCGTAAAATGATATTATAGGATCACCGGTAATCGTATGATTTCACTTCGCCTGGAGGAGAGGATCTATGGCAGAGACGGCGATGATCTTCGGGAAATCCGGCTGACCGCATACCGACAGGGCCAGGTCGGTCTACGGGAATAAGGCTGCGTATTATGATGTGAAGACGGATAGCGCGAAATTGGATGAAATGCTGACGTATTCAAAGGGAGTGAGGAAGGTGCCGGTGATCGTGGAAGGCGATAAAATCTCCGTTGGTTATGAAGGCGGTTCATGAGGGGTCTGAGGACCGGCAGGCTGCCGGTATCGAATGCAGAATTCGGAATGCGGAGTGTGGAATATAAGAACCATCCACGGCCTATTGAAGAAAGTATATTGTTATCTGTTCTTCTCGTTCTGTCGTTAATGCTCTATTATCCTCTCCCTCGAGGGGAGAGGGTAGGGTGAGGGGGATGTGCGGAGATATAACATCAATTTATTGATACCGGTTCTATCAAGAGAGGATGGACCGCATTATGACATTGGACAAATTTATTATTGATAAGGAAGACACGGTCCTTCTGATCGTTGATATTCAGGACAAGCTTGCGGCGGTCATGAAGGAAAGGGACAAGGTCGTCAGGAACAACCTGCACCTGGTCGAGCTCGCCAAGATGATCCACCTGCCGGTCATGGTGACTGAGCAGTATCCCAGGGGGCTCGGCACGACCGTGCCGGAGATCCGGGAGGCGCTGCCGTTCTACCGCCCGGTTGAGAAGATGACCTTCGATTGCTGCGGCCAGCCCGCGTTCCTGGAGGAGCTTAAAGGGCATAAGAAAAGGAGCGTCATCCTGACGGGCATGGAAACGCACATCTGCGTGCTCCAGACCTGCGTCGGCCTGCTGAGGGGCGGGATCAATGTCCATGTCGTGCAGGACGCGATCTGCTCCCGCACCAAGGAGAACTGGAAGATCGGGATGGAGTTCATGCGCGAGGCGGGCGCCGTCGTGACCTGCACCGAGACGGTGCTGTTTCAGCTTCTCAAGGTTGCCGGCACGGAGGAGTTCAAGGCCATATCGAAGAGGATCAAGTGAGAAGAGGACTGAGAAGTAGGAAGTAGGAAGAAAAGCTCCTGACGCCTGAACACGCATCACGACGAAAAAAAGCCTGCTGCCAATCAGGTGCGCAACAGGCTCAGGATATCATCATGGAGAGATAGTTGACGTCAGATCTCTTTATTGAAATTTCACTTTCGGTGCTTCCTTCTCCGCCTGCGGGACCTCGTAATACTGCGCCTCGTTCACGCCTGCCAAAGAAGCAAAGAACTTTCCGAACACGCTTCTCCGGTACGTATTGAGCACCTTCACCGTGTCATTGTACCGCATGCGTTCAACGGCGATGCGGTTCTCCGTGCCCTCAAGGCTGTCCTGAAGTTTCAGGAAGTTCTCGTTCGCCTTGAGCTGGGGGTAGGTTTCGCGCAGAACCAGGAGTCGGGAAAGAAATCCTTCAACCTGGTTTGCCGCCTGGACCTTGTCATTCACCGAGTTTGCCTGGAAATATTTCGTCCGCGCGTTCGCGATGTTCTCGAACAATTCCTTCTCATGCTTCGCATAACCCTTTACGGTTTCGACCAGGTTCGGGATCAAGTCGAAGCGCCGCTTGAGCTGGTTCTCGACCTGCGCCCATTGCGACTTGACCTGCTCATCCATGGCCACGGCCTTGTTGTATTGCCCGACGCCGTACATAATGGCCCCGATCGCAAACACCGCGATGACTCCGAGAATGATGAGTACTGTTTTTAATCCGCTGTTCATGTGCTCCTCCTTTAGGAATTAATTGGACAGGATAACAGGATTACTTCTTGTTCTTATCCTGTCTAAGATTGCTGTTTTTTACCATCCTCCTGACGCGCCACCGCCACCGCCTCCTCCACCGCCCCCTCCGCCGAAGCTGCCGCCGCCGAAACCCCCACCTCCTCCGGACCAGCCGCCCCTTCCCCCTCCCATTGTATTGGCCAGAAGTAAGAGCAAAAATAGGCGGGGATTCGTTATGAACAGGATCAACACAATGATGCCGAAAACAGCCAGAACGATCTTATTAACTGTGCTCAGGGGCTTGCGGGTATAGGCCCCGCGAGGTTGTGCTTGCTCGGAACCGATTGTGATGCTCACTCCTTCATGGGTCGCGATAGTCCTGATCACCGCGATGGTGCCCGCGTAGATCCCGGTGCCGTAATCGCCTGTTTTGAAATAGGGGACAAAGTATTCCCGTCCAATCGAACCGACCAGGCTGTCGGGTAATACGCTCTCGAGCCCGTAGCCCACCTCGATCCGGTACTTGCGGTCATTCACCGCGACGACGATCAGGACCCCGTTGTCCTTGCCCTTCTGGCCCAGCTTCCATTTTTCCTTTGTGTTGAGGGCGAATTCCTCGATGGACTGGTTGTCGAGGGTCTGTACCGTGAGCACCAGCACCTGGGCCGTGGTCTTCTGATCAAGCGCCTGGAGGTAGGTGTTGAGCTCATTTTTCAGGTCGCTTCTGACGATGCCGGCCAGGTCGACCACGTAATCCCGGGGCATGTCGGGCGGCTGCGGCGTGGAGGCACTGACAACGGAAGCGCAGACGGCCGCAAGAAGAATAACCGTGATGAAGAGTCTCTTAACCATGGAGGTCATTGATGATCTTTTCCGCAGACTCGAGCGTGTCGTAGTAGCGTTCGAAGAAGGATGCAAGTTCCTGTTCCGATGGTTTGAGGAGATGCAACTTGAGCAGGAGCAGCTTATCAAAGATATCGGTATTGGTCCCTGTCGCGGCACCGAGCATTGCAATGACATCAACTCGCGGGATCGGGGGCTCCTTGCCGAGGAGTGAAATAATTGCCCGGAAGAGCGCCATGGAGCCGGTGAAGGACCGTACCAGCACGGCGGCAATGTCTTCCTTCTTTCCGAGTGATGAGATGTATCCCTGTCTCAGGCCGATGAGTTTTGTTTTGATCTCGCGCTCGCACTGGAGACGCAGGTGCGGCATGTCGATCCGCAGGTCCTGCAGAAGGTCGCTCCCATAGACGGTCTTGTGGATGAGCTTGAAGTCCAGAAACTCGACGGGGAATGCGTCGAGCGACGTTTCGATGTACTCCGGAGTCATCACAAGCGGCGCGGCGATCCGCTTCCTGCCGTATTTCTTTCCGAGCGGCGCGAGAAAGGTGAGGAACCGCAGGTCCATCTTTTTGAGTACGATCACGGAATTGATGTCCGAAAGCTTCTCGTTGTAGTCCGGGATCACGGCGCTGCCCACGAGGTGAAATGAATGGATGTTCGATGCGTGCTCCCTGAGCAGGTCTTCGATCATCGGTGTGATCTTCCCTGCGACCGAGGGGTTCAGTCCAATAATGTTGAGATTATTCATCATAGTGGTGCAGTATACCATAGAAAGACGTTCTTCACAATGGAGCGAATTCTCATGGGTGTGCGACAAATTTGTCGGTAAGCTGTCAAGCGCACGCCCGCTGTTCCCAGAACTCCTCCCAACGGTTGCTCATGATGCTGCATCGAAGGGCGATTATCTTATTTGCTCCTTCGACCGTCCAATGCATTCCTGATTGCTTCAGCCGCTGTCCTATAACCGAACGACATCCAGCTTCAAGCACACCGGATCCGACAAAAAGACCGAGCCTTCTGAATTCAGCGTACCGCATCCGTTCTTTGTTTTTCTCAAAATAGCCCATCTCCCGGTGGCAAAGGTCTTTGTGAGCGCCGGACTGGACCGAGATTTGATTGATTGCGATGATAAGGTCTTCCACCTTCCCTTCATCCAACTCAACGCGGCGGTTATCCATCCATTGGTACATCTTGTCTTTTTGCTGTCCAAGACATGCTTTGGCGACATTTCCGTAATGCTCGCGGGCATGGTACAGATCGACGATCTTCCGGGCTCCGGGAAAGTGCTCGTCAGCGATATTCCATATCCAAAGCGCGCCGTCTCCGAGCACTACAACGTCCCGTGCCCGGTCCATATCGCGCCGCTTCGCCTCTTTATAGAGCCTCCATCCAAACGTCTCCGCCGTCTCAATCGCTCCGGTATAACTGGTGGAAGCTTCATCTCGGATCGGACATCCTTCTTTGTCCACGGAGGTTTGGGTGAAAACGCACCCCAGTTTGACCTCTCTTGTTTTTGCCTGCCCGTCTTCACCCTTGCCCTGCCTGCCCTCGGTTTCTCTTTTGATCACAGGCACTCCCGTGCCGTCCATGCAGACATATAGCCGGAGGACCGGCTTTATAGGGACAACATTGTCGGACAGGGCGGCTTCACCTTGCGCGGCGTGATACTCCTCTACCTGCTGTCCGACCCGCTCGGAAACTCGTTCGACCTCCTTGGCAGTCACTCGGATGCCAGCCAATTCGTACAAATCTTCATGACCTGGATCGAACGGGCGGTAGGAGCCTACCTTGCTCATCATCCGGCGCACCCCGGAACTGTACGAGGTTCCTTCGATATCCAGCGACCGATCCTTCGGACAAAAGCCGCTTTCACATTCCTTATCGGAATAGTACGCGCGATTCACGGACACGGGGGCAAGAACCGTCAACAGGGTTTTGGTCCGATACCCCTCGAACTCGCAGACATGTCCTTTTTCGCACAGGATAGTCTTGCCGCGGTAATCGCCTCCATCGGCATTGATCAGCATCTCCAGCATCTTGCCGCCAATCCCATGCATGGCAGAGCGAATGCCCAACTCGAAGGACTCCAGGTCGAAACCGCCGGTGGCGGACTGCTCGCGCCGATACTGAGAAACAAAACGATCTATTTCGTTTTGTACTTCCCTTTGAATTTCTTCCGCAATTTTTTTTTGAGTTCCGTCAACTCCGTCTCGTCCCGAAGCGGAACAATAGGCCGCACATCGCAAATCTGCTCGCTCACCTCAAGAAGCTCATTGCAGAGCGTCATATACGTTTGATATCGGGCGAGCTCTTCTTCATACTTTTTCATCTCAGCGCCAAGCTGGATGTTTCTTGTGTAACTCTTTCCCTTGATCGTTGTTGACCACAAATATCGCGGCCCGTGGCCTGGATGTCCCTTCTGGGCACATATACAATTTGGCTTGCCGCATTTGCGATAATTGACCGCGATACTGCCCCGTCTGAAATCACCAAGTGCTTTCACTCTCTCATAAAGACCGTCTCGTCTCCGTTCCAACTCTGACAAAGATTCCGGCATATGCCCTCCTTTTATCTGGATGCTTAATGAGCTACCAGATTATAGGGCATTTTGCCTTTTTTGTCAATTCCACCTATAGATATGTCGCAGACCCATTCTCATTGAACCGTATTGAAATTGAGGCAGGTCCGGGTAAAAATATCGGATTCCCTCTTTACCTTGCCCGCCACTGTGTGCTATTATACCAACCCGTGAGTCCTATTAAACCTACTATCATTCCGCGTTCCAAACATGCCATCTCCCGCGATTGGATCAGCCGCAATGCCGTGCGGGTCCTCTACAAGCTGAAAGAGCATGGGTATTTCGCCTACCTGGTGGGCGGCGGCGTGCGCGACCTGCTGCTCGGCCGCGAGCCCAAGGATTTCGACATCGCCACGAACGCCACGCCGGGCGAGCTCAAGAAGACCTTCCGCAACTGCCGGCTCATCGGCCGCAGGTTCCGGCTCGCCCATGTCCATTTTCATGACGAGATCATCGAGGTCGCGACGTTCCGGTCCATGGTGTCCGATGAGCCCGTTGAAGGGGAGGTGGCTTTGCATCCTGAACAGCCACAGGTTATACAATCATCCGTGTCAGATCAGAGTGAGGGCAATATTCCACTACCAATGATTTCCTCTGCGTCCCTTCGGCAGGGCTCAGGGCAGGCCTCTGTGGTGAAAGATTCAGGGATTGTAACTTCCGGGACACAGACGACGGTCCCAGTCAGGCCCAAGCCGCCGCGCATGCTCAAGACCGAGGGCGGTATGATCCTCAGGGACAATGTCTTCGGCACGCCGGAAGAAGACGCCCTCAGGCGAGACTTCACCGTAAACGCGATGTTTTACAATATTGCCGACTTCTCCGTCATCGACTACGTGGGCGGGATGCAGGACCTCGAACGCGGGCTCATCCGCATCATCGGTGATCCCCTGGTACGGTTCACCGAGGACCCCGTGCGCATGGTCCGTGCGGTGCGGTTCGCGGCCCTGCTTGGGTTCGAGATCGAAGAGAAAACCTATCGCGCCATGCTGGAGCTGAAAGACCACGTGGCGCTTGCCTCTCCGTCCCGGATGTACGAGGAGGTCCTCAAGCTCTTTTTGCTCGGCGAGGGCGAGAAGACCTATCAGCTCCTCAGGAAGACAGGCCTCTTCGGCGTGATCTTTCCTCGTCTGAACGAGTGGGTGGACACGGAGTCCGACGGCTTCCCGCATGTCTGGATCGGCAAGGCGTTCGAGTGGGTGGACGCCTGCGTGCAGGCTGGCAGGCAGATACCGCCGCATATTCTGTTCGCGCTCATGTTCGGACAGGTGATCGAGGGGAAAGCCGCCGAGTTGAGGAGACAAGGCGCACCTGCGCTGGATGCCATGACGAAAGCAGTGACCGGGATCATGCTGGAACAGACGCAACGGGTGCAGATCCCCAAGAAGATCGGGTTGTCGATGCGCGATATGTACTGGGATCAGCAGCGGTTCGAAAAGCGGGAAGGGAAATACCCCCGCTATTTTCTGCGGCGGCCCGGTTTTGTCGATGCTTTCGAGTATTTTCGTTTTACGAGCGAGACCACGAGCGAGCACAAGGAACTCCGCGCCTGGTGGAAAGAATTCATCAAAACGAATCCGCTCTCAAAGGATGAAAAAAAAGAGATACTCATAAGCGCCGAGAAAAAAGCGAAACCAACGCGGCGAAGGCGGCGAAGGGGCGGCAAACCACGGACCGAAGCACCGAAGCCGAAGACCTAAAAGCATGAAAGGCTTAAGGAGAAAGGGGGAAGTAGAGAAAGGGAGATATAAACAACTAAGAAGGTATCCCCATTTCCCCGTCGTTTTCTCCATTTCTCCTAATTAAAGAAGTAGATGTTAGAATTTTCATCTTTTCCGTGTTCATCTGTGCCATTCCGTGGTGAGAAAGACATCATGCCAAAACCACCCCGTTTTTTCATATCTCCCAATCAGGTCAGTGGCCAGAGTATCACCGTCTCCGGCGAGGACGTGAGTCATATCGTGAAGGTCCTTCGCATGAAGACAGGCGACGAGCTTCTGCTGTGCGACGGCAAGGGCACCGAGTATTCAGTGAACATAGCGCAGGTCACCAAGTCCGATATCACAACCGACGTGAAGGCCCGATCGAAGCGGGAGATCCGTGAACCCCTCATCATCCTTGGCCAGGGGCTGCCCAAGTCCGACAAGATGGACTGGATCGTGCAGAAGGCCACGGAACTTGGCGTTGCGACAATCGTCCCGCTCGTGACCGAACGGACCATCGTAAAAATCAAGGATGAAGAGAAACGTGTTTCGCGGTGGCAGAAGATCTGCCGCGAAGCCGCGATGCAGTGCAACAGACCGGACATACCACAGGTCGGTCGAATAGTATCATTCTCTGATTTTCTTCGGCCCCTGAACCCTGAACCCCGAACCCTGCTCCTTCTCCCCTGGGAAGAAGGTACTGTCCCTATTAAGGAAATCCTTCGTGCGAATCCCGGCATCAAGAACGTCGTCGTTCTCATCGGCCCCGAAGGCGGGTTTTCCGCGCACGAGGCGGAGATGGCAAAAGAAAGGGGTTTCTCTCTCGTGAGCCTGGGGCAGAACATCCTGCGCACCGAGACGGCGGCCATGGCGGTGCTGAGCATGATCCTTTATGAAACGAGCGACAATTCCTAGCAGGTTGCTGAAAAAGTCATTAGAGTGGTTCGACAAGCTCACCACGAACGGATAAGGAACAACAATTTCAATGCCCGTTCCGTTCGCCCTGAGCCTGTCGAAGGGTAAACGGAACGTTTTTCAGCAACCTGCTAGGCGCTAAATTACCGATGAGGCTCATGTAAAACAGCTTGTCGTCATCCGGTATTTTCCTTGACACTAAAACAGCTGAGATGTTAATATCAGCGTCTACGAAAAGGACGGATTCTATCATGAAACTGGCGATCGGTGCGGATCACGGCGGCTTTGAACTAAAGCAAGAGGTCATTAAATACCTCCAGACGGTCAAGACGGTCGAGGTCTCGGATTTCGGCACGGCAACGAAGGACTCCGTGGACTATCCGGACTACGGGAAAAAGGTCTCCGAGGCCGTATCGAACAAGGCGGTTGATCGCGGCATCCTGATCTGCGGCACGGGCATCGGCATGTCGATCACGGCCAACCGGTATCCGAAGGTGCGGGCAGCGCTTTGCCATGACCACTTCACAGCGCGGATGAGCCGGCTGCACAATGACGCAAATGTTTTGGTCATGGGCGAACGCGTCATCGGCAAGGGCGTTGCGCTCGAGATCGTGAAGACGTGGCTCGAAACGGAGTTCGAAGGCGGCCGGCATCAACTGCGACTGGATAAGATAAAATAGATAAATTTAAAGTCACTGCTCAGGTTGGCCGCAAAAGAACGCAAAGATCTCAAAGAAGAAGCCGCAAGTTCATGTAGTTCATTGGTAAAAGCTCTCTGCGTTCCTGGAGCCTGCCCTCGAAATGTCTTATCGGGGGTTCTTTCGCGGCTAACAGATTTTGATTTGAGTAGATAAAAGTTAAAAGGACAATAGCATGTCAGAATTGAAACAGCAGGACCCCGAGGTCTACCAGGCGATCAAAGGCGAGGAGGAGCGAGAGCTTTCCAAGATCGTCCTCATCGCGTCGGAAAATTATGTGAGCCGGGCGGTGCTCGAAGCGCAAGGCTCGGTGTTCACGAACAAGTACGCTGAGGGATATCCGAACCGGCGCTATTACGGCGGGTGCGAATATGCCGACGTCGTGGAATTTCTCGCCATCGAGCGGGCAAAGCAGCTTTTCGGTGCGGAGTACGTGAACGTCCAGCCCCACTCCGGCTCCTCGGCGAACATGGCGGCCTACTACAGCGTGCTCAAGCCCGGAGACAAAATCCTCGGCATGGGGCTCGCCCACGGCGGCCACCTGACCCACGGGGCCAGCGTGAGTTTCTCGGGAACGCTCTACAAGTCCTTTGCCTACGGAGTGGACAAAAAGACCGAGTTGATCAACTATGATGAAGTGGAGCGGCTTGCGGTGGAGCACATACCCAGGATGATCGTATGCGGGTACAGCGCGTATTCGAGAATCATCGACTTCGCGCGGTTCCGAAAGATCGCGGACAAGGTCGGCGCTTATCTCATGGCCGATATTGCTCACATAGCAGGGTTGGTAGCCGCGGGAGAGCATCCGAACCCGGCGCCGTACGCGGATTTTGTCACGACCACGACCCACAAAACGCTCAGAGGTCCGCGCGGCGGAATGATCATGTGCAAGGAAAAGTTCGGCAAGGCCGTGGACAAGGCCATCTTTCCCGGCACCCAGGGCGGCCCGCTGGTACACGTGATCGCTGCCAAGGCCGTTTCATTCAAAGAGGCGCTCAAACCCGAGTTTAAGGACTACCAGCAACAGGTAGTGAAGAACGCCCGCGCCCTTTCCGAGGTGCTCGTGGCTGACGGGTTCCGTATCGTTTCCGGCGGCACGGACAACCATCTGATGCTCGTTGATCTGTCGCCCAAGGACATTACCGGGCAGGACGCCGAGATCGCGCTCGATGCCGCCGGGATCACGGTGAACAAGAACAGCATACCCTATGACCAGAAGTCGCCCGTGGTTACGAGCGGCATCCGGCTCGGCACGCCGATCGTAACCACGCGCGGCATGCGCGAACCGGAGATGAAGTTTATCGGCAATCTCATCTGTGAAGTTCTCGCCAATGGAAAGTCCCCGGAAAAGCTGGCCGCGATCAAGGCGCGGACGAAGGCATTCTGCAGTAAGTTCCCGCTATTCGCGGGAGAGAGCGTGGGAGTGTAGAACACCTCATTGGAAATTGAAGATTGCACCCTGCACTCGCGCGGGCACTCGTAAGCGCTGGGCACGGGTAAATTGGAGATTTGAGATTGAATAATAGGGCTGCTCCATTTTTCAGAAATTTCCAATTTCCAATTTTCAACTTTCAATTTCCAATGGACGCCTTATGACAAGACCAACCTGGGACGAATATTTCATGGAGATCGCGCACCTGGTGAAGAAGCGGGCCACCTGTCTCCGCCGCCAGGTCGGGGCCGTGCTCGTGAAGGACAAGAACATTCTCGCCACGGGCTACAACGGCGCCCCGTCGGGCATCGAGCATTGTCTCGATCGCGGGTGTCTGCGCGAGCAGATGGGCATCCCCTCGGGCGAGCGGCACGAGATCTGCCGCGGTCTGCATGCGGAGCAGAATGCCATCATTCAGGCCGCCAGGCACGGGACGAACATCGATGGCGCCACGCTCTACTGTACGAACCAGCCGTGCGGTATCTGCGCCAAGATGATCATCAACTCGGGCGTCAAGCACATTATCTTCGAGGACGGGTATCCGGACAAACTCGCCGAAGAGATGCTGAAAGAGTCAGGCTTAGAAATCACGCAATACAAGAAGGACGACGGACGAGGGACGAGGGACGAGAAAAAAATACGTCCATCGTCCTAGCGAGCGGCGCGAGCGGTCATCCATCGTCCATCGATATTTCTGAAGGGTCCTATGCGTTGTCCCTACTGTTCCAGCCTCGATAACAAGGTCGTTGACTCCCGGATGGGAAAAGAAGGCGAATCCATCCGCAGGCGGCGCGAGTGCCTCAAGTGCGAGGGGCGGTTCACCACCTACGAGCGGGTAGAGGAAGTGCTTCCCTCGGTCATAAAGAAGGACGGCCGGCGCGAGCCCTTTGACCGCCTGAAGATCCTGAACGGCCTCAAGAAGGCCTGCGAAAAAAGGCCCATCAGCATGGAGATGCTCGAGCGGACCGTTGAAGAGATCGAGAAAGCTCTCCAGGAAAAGGGGCTCAAGGAGCTTCCGAGCACGATGGTGGGCGAGGAAGTGATGGAACGTCTGCACAAGCTTGACGAGGTTGCCTATGTCCGCTTCGCCTCCGTCTACCGGTCTTTCCGTGACATCAACGAGTTCATGAGCGAACTGAAGGACATCCTGAGCAACAAGGAAATGAAGGATGTCAAGGACGTGGTCACGGAAAAACCGCAGAAGGCGGAAGAAAATAAACAAAAACCTGAAAAATTGGTCCTCCCCCTGGGTTCTTGAACCCCCTTCCTAACCCTATGCCCGACCCTGTCGTAGATATAGCTGTCGGCGTCGCTGTTCATAAGACATTTCACTATCGAGTGCCGCAGGAGATGCGGGGACGCCTTGTCCCGGGCTCGCGTGTGCTCGTGCCGTTCGGGAGCAGGCGCATCACGGGGACGGTCATCGGCTTCCCCGGCAAGGCCGAAGTCGCGGGTCTCAAGACCGTGATCGAGGTGCTCGACAACCCGCTTCCGACCGAACTTTTTGCCCTTGCCCGCTGGATGTCCGACTATTACCTGCATCCTCTTGGCCAGACCATCGAAGCGCTCGTGCCGAAGGCCCTGTCGCGCGCAAAACCGAAGAAGAAACGATACTTGCAGATCGTTGCGGGTGACCACGATATGGGGTCTGTCCGCGGGCCGAAGCAGAGAGCGCTTCTGCTACTCCTGTGCGATCGGCAGATCATGGGCATGGATGACCTGGATGATTATTCTCCGGCCACCATCAGGTCCTTGTGCGACGCAAAGATCGCGACGATCATCGAGAAGGAAGCGGATGAAAAGCCGGACGCCGGGGAGTTCAGTCCGAGCGTGCCGCCCGGGCTTATGCCCGCTCAGTCCGAGGCCGTGCGCCGGATCAACGAGTCGGTCGCCGGCAAATCGTTCAACGTATTTCTCCTGCACGGCGTGACCGGGAGCGGCAAGACCGAGGTTTATCTTCACGCCATCAGCGGGCTCGCTGACACGGGAAAAGGGGCCATTGTGCTGGTGCCGGAGATCGCGCTCACGCCGCAGCTGCTTGCCCGGTTCAAGGGACGCTTCGGCGACCGGGTGGCGGTATTGCACAGCGGGCTGACGGACCGCGAGCGGGCCGACGAATACCGCCGCATCCAGGCCGGACAGGTGGACGTGGCCATCGGCGCGCGCTCGGCAGTATTTGCGCCTTTTAAAAGCATCGGGCTCATCATCGTGGACGAAGAGCATGAGAACTCGTACAAGCAGGATGAAGGTCTCCGGTACAGCGCGCGTGACGTCGCGATCATGCGCGCGAAGCTTCTGGACGCTGTCGCGGTCCTCGGTTCCGCGACGCCGTCCCTTGAAAGCTATTACAACGCTCGATCGGGCAAATACCAGTATCTCCACCTGGCTGATCGCGTGGACCACCGCCCCATGCCCGCGGTTACGGTCATCGACGTAAAGACCCTGCCGAGGACTTCGCTCTATTCGCCCCTGCTCATCGAACATATCACGCAGCGGCTCGCCCGGAACGAACAGTCTCTTCTGCTGCTGAACCGCCGTGGATTTTCTTCCGTTCTTATCTGCGGCGACTGCGGCATTGCCGTCAAATGCCCGAGCTGCAGCGTGTCCCTCACGTTCCATAAAGCGGAGCGGACGCTGAAATGCCACTATTGCGGTTTCCTCACCCGGCCGCCGGACACGTGTCCGGCCTGTTCGGGCCTTACGATGAAACTGCTGGGATCAGGCACGCAGAAGATCGAAGAGGAACTGCAGGCGCTTTTCCCGGCAGCTCGCATCCTGCGGATGGACAGCGACTCGGTCAAGGGCAGGCAGGCCTACGAGACGTTGCTTCGCAAGGTGGACCGCCGGGAGGTCGACATTCTGCTCGGCACGCAGATGATCGCCAAGGGACACGATTTCCCGGCCGTGACGCTTGTCGGCGTGGTGGATGCCGACGTGGGGTTGAACCTGCCCGACTTTCGCGCCGCCGAGAAGACGTTTCAGCTCGTCACCCAGGCCGCGGGCAGGGCGGGCAGGGGCGCGCTGGGAGGAGAGGTGATCATCCAGACCATGAACCCGAACCATTACTCGGTCCAACACAGCATGACGCACGATTACGAAGGGTTCTACAATGAGGAGATCGTGTACCGCACGCAGCTTGGCTATCCGCCGATCGGCCGCTTCATCAAGATCGAGATCAAGGGCGCGCAGGAATCGCTTGCCGGCGAAGCGGCCAGAACGGCGCAGAACCGCATCCGCAGTCTGATGCGCGGCAAGGACACGGTGCTCCTTGGTCCCGCCCCGGCGCCGATCTCCCGGGTGCGCGGACAGTATCGGTTCCATCTGCTGCTGCTCTCCCAAAAACGGGACAAGATCCGGTCCCTTGCGATCGAGGGAAGGAACGCGGTGGAGGAGAAGTACGGCAGGAGGGTCAAGGTGATCGTGGATGTGGACCCGGTGAATTTGATGTAGTGGCCTGATGCTTGAGCCTTTTCCGCTTTTTTTGGCTTCAACTCTTCCCTTCTTTCAGCTTTACTTTGATCGTCTCTTTATAGTATCCTCAAATTGCTCCACAGAAATGCTTGAATTGAGAACTTAAAAAGCATTATTGCTATTAACCCTTGGGGTTATTTATATTGACAGCAATGCCGGCACATGCTAATATCCTTTCATAACCGAAAACTCGAAAAGGAATGCAATGACCTGAAGGCCCTCACGCGTCGATATGGGCCTGAGCAGGCGAAGCTGATAGCCCGAAGACTTACGGAACTGGCTGCGGTGGAACAGCTTGAAACTCTGCGCGCGCTGCCCCAGATCCGGGCCCACGAGTTGAAAGGGAACCGTTTCGGGCAGATTTCACTCGATGTGAAGTACCCTTACCGCCTGCTGATTGCCCCTGATTATGACGACCCGCCATGCAAGAAGGATGGGGGGCTAGACTGGCAAAAAATAACGAAAGTAAAAATCCTTGAGGTAACTGATACCCATGAGTAATAAAATCCAAAGCTCTTATAGGCCGAACTACGCTATACCACCGGGAGAGACCCTGCGCGAGACCATTGAGGCATATGGCATGAGCCAGGCGGAACTGGCGGAGCGCACTGGCAGGCCGAAAAAGACCATCAGCGAGATTATTACAGCAAAGGCGGCTATTACTGCGGAGACCGCTCTTCAGCTCGAGCGTGTTCTTGGCATTCCGGCTTCATTCTGGAACAACCTGGAGAGGAACTATCAGGAAGCACACGCTCGCATAAGGGAGGAAGAACACCTCCAAGCTCAGGTGGCATGGCTTAAGAACTTTCCGATCACACAACTGGTTAAACTCGGCTGGATCTCGAAGGAAGACGAAAAGTTGAAACAACTGCAGGTCCTGCTGAATTTCTTCGGCGTTGCGGGAATCGAGGAATGGAAGGCTGTCTGGACGAGTCCGCAGGCGGCATATCGAAAGTCAGAGGCTTTCAAGAGCAGCCCGTTTGCGACGGCGGCATGGCTCCGAAAAGGCGAGATCGATGCTGCCGCGATCCAGTCCAAGCCCCATGACGCAGCGGTATTTGAAGGCGCACTTAATAAAATCAGGACATTGACGAACAAACCGCCGGAGACCTTCACACCTGAGATGGTAAAGCTTTGCGCCGAGGCTGGGGTCGCGGTGACGTTCGTGCCTGAGCTTCCCGGTACACGCGTATATGGGGTTACTCGCTGGCTGAATCCGGGCAAGGCCCTGATCCAGCTCAGCCTTCGGGGAAAGAGCGACGATCATCTCTGGTTCACCTTTTTCCATGAAGCGGGCCACATTCTCTATCACGGCAAACGAGAGGTTTTTATCGAGGAAAAGGATAAGCATGAGAGCAAGGCGGAGCAGGAAGCGGACCGTTTTGCCCAGGATGTTCTCATTCCCGCCGGAGAATATAAGGCTTTTTTGTCCGGCGGAAGTTTAGATAATGCATCCATAAACCGGTTCGCAAAAAAGATCGGCATTGCTTCCGGCATTGTGGTGGGCAGGTTGCAGCACGACAATGCGATCCATTTCAGCAAGGGCAACAGCTTGAAAACACATTTTCGGTTCACACATGCCGATACGATGCGCTAAGAATAGTAATGGATAAAAGTTTTTATCAAGACAAATACAAATTTTGAAGTCTGACACCGGATATTTTCTTTCCTGATGCAATCGCGGCTGAATACCATAACAAAGGACCTGACCCTTTGCGGGTGCGGCTGAATACCATAACAAAGGACCTGATAATCATATGAAGGCACCTCAGCATACCAGAGCGCATCGGCACTCTGGTATGCTTCAAGGAAAGAGTCCAATCTAACCTTGGAGGTGCTGTATGAAATTGTACACTGGATTAGATCTACA